>JBGOXA010000136.1:0-5416 GCA_041478915.1 Dehalococcoidia bacterium | reverse complement strand
TGACAAGGGATATGTTCTTTACAATGGAGTGCTGAGCTGCAGCGGCAACCCCCGGGAAATCTTGAAGTGGATCAGCGAATGCGGATATCAGGAGTGCGCGAAATGCGCCATGAAGACGAGCTAAAGGAAAAAGCGGCCAAGGCGTTAGATAAGAAAGCGCCGCTCGGCCCGGACGTCAACCTCAGCGAATATGACACGGCGCTGGTGCCCCATACGTACCTGGCCGATGCGGATCTGTGCGCTCTGCCGGAAGGGGAACAGCAGCGCCTGACAATGTCGGGGATTGATGTCACCCAGCAGAAGAGGGGAGGCACCTATTTCCAAAAGGACACCTCCGTGGTCCATTGTAGTGCTAGGCAGGATGGTGTTGAGGTCATCCCCATACGGCGGGCCCTGAAGGAAAATGACTGGATTCGGGACTACTACTGGAAGCTCGTGGCTGTCGATACGGACAAATATACCGCGGCTGTGGAATTGGAGTTGCATGACGGCTACGTCATTCGAGCCCTTCCAGGAAGCAGCAGCATCTATCCCATCCAGGCCTGCCTCTACCTGAACAAGGATGGACTTCAGCAAAACGTCCACAACATCATCATCGCTGAAGAAGACTCTGAGCTGCACGTCATTACTGGCTGTACCACATCGCCTCATCTCAAGAGGGGAGTCCATGTCGGCATTTCGGAGTTCTTCGTGAAGAAGAATGCTAAGCTGAGTTTCACCATGATTCATAACTGGGCAGAGGAGATGCAGGTGCGCCCTCGGTCGGTGGCCCGCGTGGAGGCCGGGGGGCTTTTTCTGAACAACTACGTTTGCATGAAGCCCGTCAAATCTCTGCAAATGTATCCCACTGCCCATCTGGTGGGGGAAGGTGCCGTGGCGCGCTTCTACAGCATCATCGTCGGGACTCCTGGTTCGCAGTACGACCTGGGTGGCCGAATCTATTTGAAGAAGCCGGGCAATCGGGCCGAAATCGTGTCCCGGGCAATCAGCAACGGGGGCGATATCACCGCCCGGGGCCACTTGATTGGGGAGGTTGGCGGAATCAAGGCCCACATGGAGTGCCGCGGGCTCATTTTGAACGGGGGGGTTATTCGCGCTGTCCCGGAACTTGATGGTCACGCGGACGGAGTGGAAATGTCCCATGAGGCAGCAGTGGGTAAGATTGCTCAGGAAGAGATCGCCTACCTCATGTCCCGCGGCTTGAGCGAAGAGGAGGCCACTTCTACCATCGTGCGCGGCTTTCTCAGTGTGGATATCGAAGGGTTGCCACAGCAACTGAAGCTCGAAATGGATCGGGTAGTTGAAGCCAGTGGCAAGGATGTGATGTAAGGCTCCTCCAAAAGTTGCCCCATAGCTATTGTTCCTCCCGAGCCATTATTTCTTAAGCTTGATTGCTGTTTCTGGAACCTCTGCAGCCTTTGTTTGGTGCTGGCTCAATGGTATAATGGTCACAGGTTTCGCCAACACAGGCGCTTATGTTCACCCATCTCCACGTCCATACCGAGTACAGTCTCCTCGACGGCTTTTGCCGTATCCCTCAGTTGGTCTCCAGAGCCAAGGAACTCGGCTTCGACAGCCTGGCAATTACCGACCACGGCTCGATGTATGGAGTGGTTCAGTTCTATGTGGCAGCCAAGGAAGCGGGGATAAAGCCGGTCATCGGTTGTGAGTTCTACGTCGCCCCATCCAGCCGACACAGCCGTACCTCTGGGGACAAGAGTTCTTACCATCTCGTCCTGCTGGCCAAGAACGTAGAAGGTTACCGCAACCTGCTGCAGCTAGTCACTAAGGCTCACCTGGAGGGCTTCTACTATAAACCAAGGGTAGACAGGGAACTGCTGGCCCAACACCGTGACGGGCTGATTGCTCTTTCTGCCTGCGCCCACGGTGAGATACCTCGCCTCATCCTGGAGGGGAGTGTCCAAGAAGCGAGGCGAAGTGCGCTGTGGTACAAAGAGCTTTTCGATGATTTCTACCTGGAAATTCAGAGACATCCCATCCCTGAGCTGGAGCAAATCAACCCGGGGCTTCTTTCCCTTGCTGCCGACCTGGACATACCTGTGGTAGCCACCAACGACGTTCACTATCTGGACCAGCAGGATGCGCCGTGGCACGACCTTCTCCTTTGTATTCAGACCAATACCTCTGTCCATGATGAACGGCGGCTGAAGATGGCGGGCGACTTCTTCTACCTTAAGAGCCCTCAGGAGATGGAGAAGCTTTTCTCCGACCTTCCTCAAGCCCTGAAAAACGCTGAGCGTATTGCCCAGGCATGCAACCTGGAGCTGGAGTTCGGCCAGCTTCACCTTCCCGAGGTTGACCTGCCAGAAGGCAAGATGGCTGACGAATACCTGGCTGAGCTTTGCTGGCAGGGCCTGGCACAACGCTATCCCCAGTCTACGCCTGCCGTGAAGGGCCGCCTGGAATATGAGCTACAGGTGGTGCAGCAGACCCGCTTCGCCCATTACTTTCTGGTGGTATGGGACATCGTTTCCTTTGCCCGGCGGCAGAATATCCTCTGCGGCGTGCGAGGCAGCGCTGCTGCCAGCGTGATTCTCTATTGCCTGGGTGTGACCGATGTTGACCCGTTGACCCACAGGCTTGTTTTCGAGCGCTTCCTCAACATTGAGCGCAAGGAAATGCCGGATATCGATCTCGACTTCCAGGATGACCAGCGTGATAAGGTTATCTCCTATGTCGCTCAAAAATATGGCCACGACCACGTGGCCCAGATCATCACCTTTGGTACCCTGGGAGCCAGAGCAGCCCTGCGAGATGTGGGGAGGGCTCTGGGCATGCCCTACAGCCAGGTTGACCAGGTGGCCAGGCTGGTTCCTTTTGGGCCAGGCATAACCCTACAGAAAGCCCTGGACGAGAATCCGGAGTTGAGCCGCATGTGTCAGGAGGATTCCATAATACGCGGGCTGGTTGAGACAGCGATGAAGCTTGAGGGGGTGTCTCGTCATGCCAGCACCCATGCGGCTGGCGTGGTCATCTCCAAAGAGCCTCTGGTGAGCTATGTCCCCTTGCAACAGGCCAGTAAGGCTGACTCCAAGGGGGTGATGACCCAGTTCAGCATGGATGACATCGCCCGGGTGGGTTTGCTCAAGCTCGACCTGCTGGGTCTGGCTAATCTCACTATCTTGGCTAGAGCGCGGGACATAATCGCTCAAAATCAAGGGGTAGAGTTCGATCTATCCCATATCCCTCTGGATGACGCCAGGACCTTTGAGATGCTTTCGGCTGGTGAGACCGTCGGCGTCTTCCAGCTCGAGGGAGGGGGAATGAGGCGCTATCTGAAGGAATTGAAACCGGCCAGTTTCAGTGACCTGGCCGCTATGGTAGCCCTCTATCGCCCCGGTCCAAAGGAACATATCCCTACCTTCATCGGGGCCAAAGAAGGTTTGCAGCCCATCCATTACCCGCACCCTGCGCTAGCCGATATCCTGGCGGAGACCCACGGCGTCATCGTCTATCAGGACCAGGTGCTGTTTATCGTGCAGGCCTTCGCTGGCTACTCTTTAGGGGAAGCCGATATAGTGCGCAAGGCGATGGGGAAGAAGGTCCCTGAGATAATGCGCCGGGAGCGGACCCGCTTTATCAATGGAGCCAGGCAGAAAGGCTTTTCCCATGAGATAGCCGAGAAGGTCTTCGATCTCATCGAGCCCTTCGCCGGTTATGCCTTTAACAAGGCGCACAGCGTCAGCTATGCCATGATTGCCTACCAGACTGCCTATCTCAAGGCAAATTACCCGGTGGAGTATATGGCTGCCTTCCTGGCGGTCAACAGTGGTCAGCAGGACAAGGTGGCCATGGCCGTGGCGGAGTGTCAGCGGCTGGGGGTTAAAGTCTTTCCACCCGACGTTAATCAGAGCGGAGCCACCTTCAGTATCGAAGGAGATAGGGAACGCGCCATCCGTTTCGGCCTGGCCGATATCAAGAATGTGGGGCACCATGCTATCAGCCCTATCCTCGCCGCCCGTCAGGCGGGCGGCCCATTCAAAACCGTGGAGGACTTTTGTCGCCGGGTTGACTTGCGCGGCATGAACAAAAGGGTGATGGAGAGCCTGATCAAGGCAGGAACAATGGACGCCCTGGGCGATCGCGGGGCGCTGCTCAACCGTGTTGACCGCATCCTGTGGCTGTCGCAGCGGGAGCAGAGGCTGAAGGAAACGGGCCAGTCTACCATGTTTGATCTGTTTGGGGGAAGCGTCAGCGCGCCGCTGCCGGAGATAGAGTTAGACAAGGTTGATCTTCCCCAGAAGGAAAGGTTGGCCTGGGAAAAGGAGCTGTTGGGGGTCTACCTTTCTGATCACCCCTTCACTCAGGCGGCGCATCACCTGGCCTCCAGTACCACCGCTTTTTGCGGACAGATCGACGCCGAAATGGTGGGACAGGCGGTCACTGTGGCCGGGGTAGTTACTTCGGTGAGGCATGCCGCTACCAAGAACGGGCGCTCCTTTGTCACCGCGGTCCTGGAAGACCTGGTGGGCAGCCTTGAGGTCAGTTGCTGGGCCGGGATCTATGAGCAGACGAAGGAGCTCTGGGTAGAGGGCAATATGCTTCTCGTCCAGGGAAGGGTTAGGGTACGGCAGGAAGAGGTACAGGTGGTCTGCGACCAGGTTCGGCTGTACCGCCCTGAAGAGACGGAACAGGAGGAGGAACGGGAAGAGGAGGAGCCGGTGGTTGACATTGCTCCGCCCCGGAAGGGTAAGCTGCGGATCATCATAGCCGAAACGGAAAACGAGCAGGAAGACCTGGAGCGTTTTCGCCGCCTGGTGGACGCTTTCAAGCGTTACCCCGGTCAGGATGAGGTGCTGCTGACCATTGCCACTGCTGAGGGGCTGGTCAGTCTGGAGATGCCCAATGTCACTACCGACTGCTGTGCGGAGCTACAGCAGGAGTTACTGGGGCTGGTGGGCGAAGGGGGGCTGGCGGTAACGGAGTGAGTCCTGGCGCTTTAATCAAAATAGGTTTGCTGGATCGTTCGTGGTGAGCTTGTCGAACCATGAACAGCCCTTCGACAGGCTCAGGGCGAAGGGATCAAAGCCTATTTTCGTGAGAATGACAGGCCTCTGTTGTCACCCTGAGCGAAGAGAAGGGTCTCACTTTATGAAGCAATGTGACGCTCATTTCTGTAACTACGCGGGGTAGGGTGCCTGACATCAGGCACCCAACCCGATCTATCAATATGAATCATCAAGAGAGCGTTTACTTGTCTTTGCGAGGAGTTCCGCCTCAGGCGGACGACGAAGCAATCCCGATATGAAAAGCAACCGAAGGGGAACCCCTGCGGTGGTTCCCCTTCGATATTCCTTTTTATTCCCTTAGGCTTAGCTTACCGATGGAGTCCACTTTAGCGTGTAGGTGGCGTCCGGGATGGTTTCCTCCCCGTGGGACTGCGACGTTACGAGGG
>JBGOXA010000140.1:0-5348 GCA_041478915.1 Dehalococcoidia bacterium | reverse complement strand
TCATGCCATTGAGACAAAGGGAGAGTATGTCATCGGTGGGAAGCTGGGGAAGGATAGTGGGGAGAGGCTAATCAAGATAGCTGACTACCGCGAGGAGATCATCCGCTTATTCAACTCGCTGTTAGAGCGTCTGCAATCTCAAGGAATCGGTGTGCGTCTGGAGGCAACTCCGCGAGAAATCCAGCAGAGGCTGCTCAGCGCCCGAATTGGGATCGACGAGCGGTTGCTGGACCACATTGTGGGATGTTTCGAAGAGGCTGACTATTCTCAGCATCCTATTGGCAGGCATCATTACGAGGTGATGTACCTATCCCAGCAAGCGCTCTTTAGTGAAGGGTGATGCGTCATGTATATGGCTGACTTTGCTCCGGGAGTTAGCCTCTCGCCAGCACTGTGGGAGGCAAGAGATTTTGCCGGCCAATATGCCCTCGACATAGTCACCGCCGTCTTCGCCGGACTTTCAACCTTGCTCTGTGTAGTCTTAGGGATTGCCAGCATTTCCAGACCAGAGATGAAGACGAAGCTATGGGAGGCCGTCAAGCCTGTGTTTCTAGGACTCGTCTTTTGTCTGGTCTTGTTCTCCCTGCTACGATTGTTCGACAACCATGAATCCATTGCGCTCACCTTCAGCTTGTTTGCACTGGTGCTCCTCGGCGCAAAGCTAATGCAGAGTTTTCTCTCCGGGGTTTTATCTGTGATAGCCTCCTATACCCTAGCTGCGCTGGCATTTTTCTTTCTTGTTGCTGATCTATCGGCATCATCCATCGATCACGCGGTCTACTACGCACTGCCCATTATTTTGGGTGTCATCGTTTTCAGGTCTTCCGAGTTGCTTGAGGCGTCACGGTATCGGCACTTTTGCCCTGCGGTGGCTGCCCTAGGTCTGCTAATGGCTGGGGGGAACATGTGGGTTTTGTTTGACAAGCTATCTGAAGAACAGAGTGCCGCGTTTGACGTGGCCAATGCCCTTTCCGGTGGACTGATAGCCCTCGGTCTAGCCAGGTTAGGAGCCTATGGCAGGAAGGCCAGGACTGCTTTCGTCGCCGATGTCTCTAACTGGATGCGGAGGCCGCCATTATCCATCTTCATCGTGGGGGCATTGATCGGCCTTTACTTTGCCGTCGTCCGCCCGGCCATGGTGGATGAAATTTCCTTTGCCCCACTTGTGGAGTGGGCCCTAGTCTGCCTGGCGATATGGTATATCTACCGGAGAACCAGCGTCAAAATAGAGGCCCGCTCCTCTTCCTCTTTTTTGCCGGTCTTGCAGAGGTACACTCCGGAAATGAACAGGGTGCTGGATGAAGATTTTGCTTACCTTAGCCAGATTCAACAGGAATTTGCCGAGGAGGCTCAGAGAGACCGCCTTGTGGTCTATCTGGCCACATTGATGAACAAGATGGGGGTCAGCCAGGCAAAGATGTCTAGCCTGCTGCACCCCCTGATTGACTATCAGGAAATAAAGTCACCGTGGTATCCCCTCAACTGGGATCAAGCCAGCATCAGGGAGAAAAACAGGCAGGCCCGCCTGAAAATACTGAGGGACATCGTGGCGTCACTAGAGGAAACGACCAGGGAAGGGGCGAGGCCAGTAAGGAGAGCAAAGAAGTGGAGAATTCGGATATAACCAGGGCGAAAGACGTTTGCGACCGGCTGGTAGACAGGATAGCCAGCGTATTTGTGGGTCATCGGCTTCTGCTGAGGAAGTTGCTGGCCGCTGGCCTGGCCAACGGGCATGTCCTTTTTGAGGATTATCCTGGCTTGGGCAAAACCCTGCTGGTGAAGTTGTTTGCCAGAGTCATTGGCTGCCAATACGGCAGGATTCAGTTCACCCCGGACCTGCTGCCTGCCGACATAGTCGGCACTAGAGTATGGCGGCAAAGAGATTCCACATTTGAGCTGGTGAAGGGTCCCATATTCACTAATACCCTGCTGGCGGACGAGATCAATCGTACCCCGCCGAAGACGCAAGCGGCTCTGCTGGAAGCTATGGAAGAGAAGCAGGTGACCATCGATGGCGAGACCCATTACCTAACTATGCCCTTTATGGTTATGGCTACCCAGAACCCGATAGAGCAGGAGGGGACATACCCTCTCCCCGAGGCCCAGATGGATCGATTCCTGTTAAAGCTGTCTACCGGATATGCAGAATCCCTGGAAGAGGAGAGCCTGATTCTGGCGAGGAGGATCGACTGGAAGAAGGATGACCCTTCTTTGGATGTTGAGGCGATGATTTCGGCAGAGGAGTTCCGCTCTCTCCAGAAGCTGGTGGAGGAAGGTATATATGTCGATCGTTGCATTCTGGACTATATAAGCCAGTTGGTGCGCAACACTCGGGAACATCCCAAGGTGCAGGTTGGCTCCAGCCCCCGAGGGGGTCTGGCTTTGCTTAAGCTGGCCCGGGCGATAGCGCTGATAAACGGCCGGGACTTTGTGACGCCGGATGACGTCAAGATGTTCGCCGTGGAAGCGCTGGCGCACCGAATGATCCTGAGGATTGAGGAGTCCCTGGAAGGGCTTGGGGCGGAAAGCGTGGTTCAGGAGGTAGTGGAGCACATTCCGGCACCAAAAGATTTCTATCCCAGATAACAGCATGTTTAGCAAAGAAGCAACGAAGCTTGTTGGTTTTACCTTTGTTCTGTTCCTCACGGGACTGGCTCTGGGTAATTACGTCGTTTTGGGTACGGGTCTGATCCCCCTGTTTGTCGTGTTGCTCGGGCTGTTATTCAGACGCCCTGACAATGTGGAGGTTGTGGAAGTGGAGAAGAAGGTGTCTTCGTGGGTGGGCGTGGTCGATACACTACGCTTCGACATAGTGATCAAGGATGGCACCGGGCCGGTAAGCGTGGTGCAGCAATTGCCAGCGAATTTCCAGATCATGGAGGGTAACAACTTCCGAATAGTCTGGAAAGGCAGGCGAGAAAAGCGCTTCTCTCTCTCCTGCAAGGTCAGGTGCGTCAAAAGGGGGTCTTATTTCATACCTCCGGTGCAGTGGGAAACCCAGCACCCTCTGGGGTTGCAGGTGGCGAAACGGGGAAGCAGCAGCAGCAGTTTGGAAATGACGGTCAACCCCAGGATTATGAATGTGAAGAGAATCAGGGGAATACCTGGCATTGCCTCCACCTCCTTCCCGGAGATGGATATTGCCAAGATTGGCTTGCCGACCACAGATTTCCGAGAGATCAGAAGATACGTCGTCGGCGACCCGATTAAGGCCATCAACTGGAAGGCTACCGCTAGGCTGGCAAGGACGGGGATGTTGTGGCCTTTGGTTAACGAGTATGAGGCGGAGGGGAAAAAGACGGTGTGGATATTACTGGATGGGGCCAGCTACATGAAGGTAGGGACGGCGACAGAGAACGTCCTGGAGTACGCTGTGGAGGCAACCAGCGCGGTGGCCCTCTATTTTCTGGAAAGAGGCTACCGGGTGGGGATGTACATCTACAATGGCGTGGGAAAACTGTTTTACCCTGATACGGGGAGAAGGCAGTTTTTCAAGATCTGCCGGGAACTGGTGGGGCTCCAAGCCGGCAAAAGCTTTGATGAACTGCCCCACGCTGTGGAAAGATTACGGGGACAGATATTGGGATACAAGCCTCTTTGCGTCATTATCACCCGCCTTGATAGCCGATATTCCGGTCTGGTGGTGGAGGGGACCAAGAAGATAACGGCGATGGGGAGTGGGTGGAGGAGAAGACGATCGCCGGTGATGGTGGTGAGCATTGCTGCCTATCAGGCTGTTGCCAGGAAAGGCGAATATGAAGACAATGCAGCCGCCTTGTTGTATCTGGAGACCCGCCCGGTAGTTGACTCGCTCCACCGCCTGGGTGCCTCTGTGCTGGAGTGGAATCCCAGGGGAGAGAGCTTCGCCACCGCGCTGCTGCGGCAAGTGAGGTTAAGATGAGAATACGTTTGGTCGTGGCAATTCAGGCCTTGCTTATAGTAGCTCTGAGTTGCGCCGCAGCCTATACCTTCTTCATGTCTTTTGGTTATTCCCGGGTGGACGAGGCAATGTCCGGCATTCCTGACTCCTTCGTTGTGAAGATCATCCTGGCATTAGCCACTGTGAGGATAGAAGTGCTTTCTGTGATCAGAAGGAGATGGCTTCCGGGAGTGCTGTGGCTGGTGGTATTGCTTTATCTGGCCGGCCTGGTTCCCCTCTCCGTCGGACTCGGTGGGCTGAGCATCCTGCTAGGTATCTACCTGGTCATGCGCAGAGGTCTGGTATGGGCCTTTTTCGGGCTTCTGGCCGCGCTCTACTTTCCCTCAGTGATGGCTTTCTCTTCAGCCGACTGGCTGTGGTTTGTGTCTGATTTCGAGTGGAAGAGCCAGTTGACTACCTCTGCCATGGCGGTCCTCAGCGGCTGGCTTATAGTGGGGCATCTGGCCCTGCGCTATACTACCCAGATCCAGCAGGCGGGCATGCAACTAACATCTCAAGGGTATGATGTAGGAGAGGTGAAGAGCTGGTATGTGAACAAGCTTGTTTTTGCTTCCCTCGTCCTGCTGGGAGCAGCAGTAACCACGGCGATCATCCTCGGGGCCTCTGTTGGTCTGGATCATCTGCTGGGCCAGCATACGGGAGGCGTTCCTTTGAGGGCAGTCCTCTTTGGCGTCGGCGGCAGCGTCGTGCTGGTCGGGGCCATCTACTATATCCTGATGGGAAAGAAGACGCCTGGACCGGCAGACCGGCAGGAGGCAAAGCAACCAGCTAGGCCGTCTTAATCCTGGTGTGCGGGCCGGTGGAAGAGGTAGGAAGTGGAGGAAAGGAGCGGAGAGTATATAAGCACCGGTTACAGGTCATTTTCTGCAGGAGGAGGAGATCGATGTGTTGCTGGAAGAAAAAGATAGCGACGGTTGTTCTGGCGCTGGCTGTGCTGGTTCCTGTAATTTTCCCTTCGACTTGGGTGTATGCGGCCCCCGATGACAGTAGCGAGAATGGCATGACTGACAACATCTGGAGCGCGATGGACAGTGGCACCACAGAGGCGCTTTATGGTGTCTGGGGCAGTTCCGCCTCTGATGTCTTTGCTGTGGGGGCCGAAGGCACCATCCTGCACTACGATGGCAGCACCTGGACCTCCACTGGCACTAACTCGTTAGAGGCGCTTTATGACGTCTGGGGCAGCTCCCCGTCCAACGTTTTTGCTGTGGGGCAATACTGGGTGCCCGGGTCGAGAGGATTTGGCGTCGTCAGACACTTTGATGGTAGCAGATGGCGTGCCATGACAAAGGACGCCGCGTGGCCCCTTAATAGTGTGTGGGGCAGCTATGAGGCCGATGTTTTTGCCGTGGGCGAGCAAGGCTACATCCTGCACTACAATGGCAGTGGCTGGAGCAGGATGAGCAGT
>JBGOXA010000280.1:0-3034 GCA_041478915.1 Dehalococcoidia bacterium | reverse complement strand
CTAGTGTAGTGTCTCTGAAAAGACTTAACAATAAAGCTACCCGTGTCATTCCTGCGAAAGCAGGAATCCAGAAGGTACGTACGGTAGATTCCGTGTCAAGCACGGAATGACATATTGTATGGTTATTACGAGGACACTACACTAGATTCCAGCTCTTGCAGGCATGAATCCAGACGTCACCATCATGGCCGTCAGGCCCAGCCTGGCCACTCCTCAAATCCCTGGGGCAGATCGACCTAATGTCATCAGCGGTGCTGAGCTACGACAGTGGAGACTGCTGAACAGCCTCCTCGAGAGAGGGGTGACCATGCTCACCGAAGCGAAATGCCAGGAGATAACTAGAGTCGGCGTACTTATCACCACAAAAGACGGCAGAAGGCAAACAATTGAGGCGGATACAGCAGTCTTTGCCGAGGGTATTGAGCCAAACCCAGGACTTTTCCAGGCGATAGAGGGCAAGCTGTCACCTGTCTATCTGGCCGGCGACTGCAGGGAAATAGGCCTCATAAAAGGGGCCATTGCCGACGGCGCCCGCACCGCCTTGAGCATTTAGTCGCTATTTCTCATCGGGGGACTTGCAATCAGGACAGGCCGAGAAAGTCTAGAGCTCGCGCGCTACCTTTGACCCCTCATGAATTGCGTGTATAACTTTACCGGGCTGTTTGGCATCCCCGATCACATGAATCTCAGCTACCTTGCCCCTGATCTGCTCGGCAAGCCATTTGACGGGCACAATGCCCAGCGCCAGGACCACACTATCGCACTCAAGGAACTCCTCATGGCCATCCCTGATGATAAGCACCCCCTTATCAGTGATTTCCTTGATACCAACGCCCTCCTTGAGCCCGGTGATTACCTTAACCTTCCATCGTTGCAGCCGGTCAAGGAGGGGCGACTTACTGCCCATTGGGATGTCTTCGCCGATATCGGCCGGCCAACCTGGCCTCCTCTTAACCAGGGTCACTTCCTTCCTTCGCATCCCCAGCCAGTCGGCGACTTCGCAGCCAACCATGTTAGCCCCAAGAACCACTACCCTATACCCACAGCGAACCCTCTCTGTCAGCACATCGTGGGCCGTGAACACGTGCGGTTTGCCTATGCCTGGAACATCACTGGGAATGAAAGGGGCTCCGCCAGTGGCTACTATGACAACATCTGGATGGAGCTCCTCCACTAGAGCCGGGATGACCTCCTTACCTAGCTCTATCTTGACCCCGGCCTTTTTCGCCTGAGTGATAAGATACTTGATTCCTGTTGTGAGCTCTTGCTTCCCCGGGGGCAGAGAGCCTATCCAGAACTGCCCGCCCAGTCTGTCTGACTTCTCGTACAGGGTGACGTCGTGACCCCTTAACGCCGCCACACGGGCTGCTTCCAGTCCGCCGGGTCCTCCGCCCACCACCAGCACCTTCTTGGGTGTTGCTGCCGGGACAAGTCGGGGCATAATCGTTCCATCGAACTCATGGCCCGTCTCTGGATTCATGGCGCACGCAATCCATCCATATTCTTGATTCTTCCGGATTCTTTCCGCGATGATGGCGCCCTGGTGATTGTCGCAACCAATGCAGTAGATGATGTCCTCAAACCTGCCTGCGGCTGCCTTAACGGGTAACTCAGGGTCAGCGAGGCTGCCTCGCCCAAAGGCAACAAGGTCACATTTTCCGGTGTCAATCAGGAACTCGGCCACATGCGGATCGATGATCCTGCCGACTGCCATCGTCGGAATGCCCACCGCCTGCTTGATCAGCCACGTGTTTTCCGTAACCCATTGGGCCGGCGGTTCCCCTATGGCAGGAACAGTAGCGTGAATAGAATGGAAAAGCGAGCCCCGGGAAATATCGAGACAATCGACACCAGCATCAGCCAGCAGCCAGCACATCACCTGAGTCTCCTGAAGGCTTAGCCCCCCAGGTATCATTTCATCAGCGACTATTCTAAAGATAATCGGGAAATTACCCACCTTGCGCCTGATATTTTTGATAACCTCGAGGGAGAACTTCAGCCTCCCCTGAATACCTCCACCCCACTCGTCAGTGCGGTGATTCTCCGCCGGTGACATGAACTGAGCGAGCTGGTAGCCATGCCCTCCATGAATTGTCACGGCATCGCAACCAGCCTCTCGCGCTCTCATTGCGGCATCGCCATAGGCTTCAATGAGCTTGCCTATCTCTTCCGGGGTGAACTCTGTAGCCACTGGTGTGTCGATTGCCATAGTAGGTAGTACGCGACTAGTCGCATACGAGATGGGAGATGGCCCGCGTACTTTGGTCCCGGGGAGCCCAGGAAATACCTTGTTACCCGCATCATGTAACTGGGGAGCCAGCTTAGCGCCATAGGCGTGGACTGCCTTGGCCAGCTTCTCCCAGCCTGGAATGTATCTGTCGTCTGAGAGCTCAGGACAGTTGGGGAAGGCTTTTCCCAGGGGGTCAACACTCACCACCCCCACCTGTAGGAGAGCAAAGCCGCCCTTTGCTCGAGCTACATAATAGGCTATTTCGCGGTCATTCAGCTTGCCGTCCCGGTCCGACATATTTATATACATCGGAGCCTGCACACAACGATTCTTGAGTTCCATCGTCCCAATCTTGATTGGCGTGAAAAGTTTTTCCAGTCTTTTCATGATTTACCTCCCTTCATATTTGCCATTTCTTGGGAGTAATCCGTTCTCTGGCTTTGACCATCTGGGCTTGAAATCTCTATTTGACATCAAGTATCAGCCCAGTGTTTTACCGCCACCAGCAGAACAATGGCCAAGCCAGGCAAAACAGAGCGGATTCCAAATGCTAAGTGTTTACTTGGCATTATGCAACGTGCTCGATCCACCTGTACAGCCTACCATGTGAGACTCGTGCGTAGTCGCTATTCTACCAGGTCGTAAATCTTCTTTCAATACTCCCCATAACTTTGAAGACGGCTTCAGGATGCTCGCCAGGAGCTCGACATCCACAGTAACACCGCTGCTATCTGTAGTAGAATGATGCAGGATTTGTTTTTCACTAAATCTTGACCTCTTTCGATGAATCCTTTGATGTCAACT
>JBGOXA010000117.1:0-5823 GCA_041478915.1 Dehalococcoidia bacterium | reverse complement strand
CCCACCCCCAGCGGCAAGATCGAGATCTACTCACAGCGGCTGGCGAATGTGAACGACCCCCACATCCCACCTATCCCCAAGTACATCCCGACCTGGGAAAGCCGTAGAGACCCGCTGGCCCAGAAGTACCCGCTACAGCTCATTACCACTCATATCATCAGGCGAGCGCACTCCCAGTACGATAACATACCATGGCTGAGGGAACTTCAAACCCAGGCAGTGTCGATCAACCTTGCCGATGCCCAAGCCAGAGGCATTAAGGATGGGGATAGGGTCAGGGTTTTCAACGATAGAGGCGAGATGATTATTCCTGCCAGGGTGACAGAGCGGATAATGCCGGGCGTAGTCGATATTCCCCAGGGCGCCTGGTATGCCCCGGATGAGAAAGGCGTTGACAGGGGAGGGTGCTGCAACGTCGTGACAAAGGACGAGCACTCGCCGGGGGGAGCCTACTGCTCCAATACTACCCTGGTACAGGTTGAGAAAGCTTGAAGGAGGGCAAAAGATGACGAACACCGGAAAGGTGGTGCTGCCGCCAGTCAGCCAGGTTGGGATTGTGGTCAAGGATATTGAAAGGGCAGCCGAATACTACACCTCAACCTTTGGCATAGGTCCTTTCACCATAATCGACGTTGATATAGAGGGCGTGATCCTGCGGGACAAGCCCATCAGGCTTAAGATCAAGGCCGCCTTCGCCCAGTCGGGGCCGCTCCAGATTGAGCTTATCCAGCCGGTGGAAGGGGAGAACATTTACACCGAGTTCCTGGCCAGCAAAGGAGAGGGGCTACACCACCTGGCATTCCAGGTTGACGACCTGGAAACCATGCTGGTCGCCCTGGCTAAGAAAGGCATTAAGCCTATATTCCATCATAATTACGGCTTCGGGGCCTTCGCCTATCTGAACACTGACAAGATCGGCGGTGTGACGTTCGAGCTACTCTGGACAAAGAAGCAGGAGAGGTAGAAAACAAACCACCGTTGAAGTAATATGCTGTCTTGGGCGATTTCGGCATGGTCTTGAGGAGGCAAATCACGGTTGTTGATGAAACTTCGGCGGCTGAGGGGAACTGCAAGAAGCCCGCCCGAAGGCCATCGCGTGTTCTTTGGTAGCTTCGGTCAGCGCCATGGGGCACTTGCCCTAATTCAACAAAAGGAGGACAGAAATGGCACCAAAGCTCCCCCCGACAATCAAAGTTTCAGAACTCTTTCAGGCTGCTGTTGTCGTCCGCGACCTTGAGGAGAGCATGAAACGTTATGAGAGCCTCTTAGGCATCGGCTCATGGATGGTCTTTGAAGTCAATCCTTCCCTCGTTCGGATGACCTATCATGGGAAACCATCCCAGCACAGCTTCAAGGCTGCCTTCACCATGTTAGGATCGCTAATGATCGAATTGCTCCAGCCCCTCGAGGGGAAGGGCATTTACCGTGATTTCTTGAACTCACATGGGGAAGGTCTGCATCACCTGGGGCACGTCCGGGTGGACAACATAGATGAGGCTGTCCAGGCACTGGAGAAGGCTGGCTTTCCATGTATCGAGTCTGGGGAGACGCTGGGAGGTCCCGGCGAAAATTATCACAAGTGGGCTTATGTAGATACGACTGCAGCTCTGGGCTACATCATTGAACTATCCACCGGCAGTGATCCAAGAGCTATGTTCGCCACATAATGGTATGGGGAGACGAGTCAAGTGCCATGACGGAAATCTAATTGCAGCCGTCGTCCCGGAGTAGCGACTAATACGGCGTATCCTCCGATCCCGGTGGCAGAGTGCTGCGTTCATAGGCGGCAACATCGAAGAGCGGTATCCACACAGCGCGATTGTCAAAGGAAGTAAGCCGAAAAGATGATGAGTCCTTCGCCTCATCGTTGGCCTGAGTTGGCGGATCTCAAGGAAAATCAAGGAGGAGACACATGAGTGGGGGCTTATCACTCTTCCAGACAGGCAGAATAGGCACATTGCAGTTGAAGAACAGGCTCATCATGGCAGCGATGGGCGTCCCGCTGGCAGAGGCAGAAGGCGGAGTAACAGATCAGATGGTTGCATTCTACAGAGCGCGGGCCGAAGGCGGTGTAGGGCTTGTCACCACTGCATTTGCCTCCGTCAGCTCGGATGCCACATTCCCTTTCACACTGAGTGTACACAATGACAGCTACATACCGGGCCTGAGAAAGTTGGCAAGTGCCATCCATGAAGCCGGTTCAAAGCTGTGCGTCCAGTTGATGCATCCCGGGATGCTCCTTATGTTTCCGGGGTATGTCCCCGAAGGGGTTTCCGTGAAAGTGCCGTCAATCACCCCCTGGTTGAGAACTGATATAGCATACGATGAGCTCATCACAGCTGATATCGATCAGTACATCGAGCATTTCGCAGAGGCGGCGCGTAGGGTCAAGGAAGCCGGAGCCGATGCGGTTGAGTTACATGCTTCCAACGGTTGCTTGGTGAGCACGTTTCTGTCTCCCGTCACTAATCGAAGAACGGACGAGTATGGAGGAAGCATCGAAAACAGGGCCCGCTTTGCTTGCAGGATAGTGAAGAGGATCAAAGAGAAGATCGGCCCAGATTTCCCTGTGATCGTAAGACTCAATATGTACGACGACATAGAAGGCGGAGTTGCTGCCGACGAGGTCGTTCGACAGGCGACCATGATGAAGTCGGCCGGTGCCGATGCCATCAATATCTCGTCCGGCCTGGAGTACTGGACGACCTCGACCATACCTTGTTACCTCTTCCCCGAAGGACCCATGGTGCCGATGGCGGGGGAACTGAAGAAAGCAGTGGACATACCCGTTATTGCTGCGGGGAAGATCAGCGTGGAACTGGCAGAGCAGATTCTTACGGAAGGGCAGGCGGACTTCATCGCCTTGGGGCGTCCGCTCCTAGCCGACCCACAACTACCTAACAAGGCTCGCGATGGTCGGATAGATGAAGTGTGGAGATGCATCTACTGCAACAACTGCCTGTGTATGAACCCTGACCTCTTTCCGGGCGCGTGTTCCGTGAATCCTTTCGTCTTCATAGAAGACAGCTACCCTCTTCCGAAAACAGAGACACGAAAGAGCGTGATGGTGGTCGGAGGCGGGCTGGCCGGTATGCAAATTGCCGTGCTGCTGGCGCAACGCGGGCACAAGGTGTCCGTGTATGAGAGAAGCCCCGAGCTTGGTGGACAGTGGAACACAGCCTTTGCCACACCGGGGAAGGAGGGCTATGCTTCACTGACTGAACACCTCGGACGGTCTCTGTGCCAGCATAGAGTTCTGGTGACAACCGGTGTTGAGGTCACCAAAGAGATGGTGCTCAAAATGAAGCCGGATGTGGTGGTCGTGGCTACCGGTGCGACTCCCGTGGGGCTCAAGATCCCGGGTGCAACGAGAGTGCATGTGGTGCAGGGACACGACGTCATAGCAGGCAGGGTTCCGGTAAAAGGCAAGGCAGTGGTGGTCGGAGGACGCTTCATTGGGATGGAGATAGCCATATTGCTCGCAGAGCAAGGCAGGCAAGTAAGCCTGGTAACCCAGGCCGGACTGGGCCAGAACGGAATAAAGCTGGAGCCGATGACATTCAAGACCCTGGCGAGGAGACTCATTGAGTTGCGCGTCCCCTTGTATCTGCATTCAAGAGTGCTTGAGATTACCGACAAAGCAGTCATCATTACTCTGGGCGACGATATCTTCTCACTACCGGCTGACACTGTGATTCTTGCCGTCGGTATGCAACCGGAGAACAAACTCGCACAAGAGTTGGAAGGCCTCGTGCCGCAGCTATACACGCTGGGTGACTGCGTGAAACCTAAGGACGCGGCAGCGGTAGCATACCATGCCGCGCGGTTGGCGGCAGTGATTTAGATTTCCGTGGCACAGGTGGAAATGGATTTGATGAAGCCCGTGATCGTCAAAGACAGAAACATCCTCTCAGAGAAACATCCAACCTACCCCTTAGTTCGATCAACGAAACCGAGACAAGCCTCTCGGTTCATTCATAATGTATAATGAAAAGCAGGGGGATGTATCCATACGTTGTTCATCATGACTCAACTAGGATACGTTAACGAAAACGGTTGATTGTCATCGCGATGTAGCTGTGCTCCAAAGGAGGTAGATCATGGTTGTCAACGATAAGACTCTGACTGGGGAGGAACAGATAATCTACACTGGCTGCAACCAGCACTGCGGCGGAAGCTGCTTGCTGCGGGTGCATGTGAAGGATGGGATCATCACCAGGATCGAGACAGACAACGGGGAAGAGCCGCAGATAAGGGCCTGCATGAAAGGGCGGGCCCAACGTCAACGGGTATACGCCCCTGACCGGATCACCCATCCCCTCAAGCGCGTGGGAGAAAGGGGTGAGGGGGAATTTGAGCGGATAACATGGGACGAGGCCCTGGAGTCAGTGGCGGGGAACATCAGGCGAATTCGGGATACGTACGGGCCGGCTTCGATTCTGTTTCTTGCTTCCGCGGGTGACATTTGCGCCATCAATATGGGTTTGCCTATCTACCGGTGCCTTTCCATGGCTGGAGGCTGTTCCCTTACGTGGGCCATCTGGTCTTTTTGGGGGGCCATTGCTGCTGAGCACGTCACTTTTGGCCGCACCCACAGGCAGAACACCCGGGACGATATCCTCAACTCCAAGCTCATCATTCTATGGGGCCTCAATCCGTCGAACTCGGTGCACGACAACAACTTCCCTTGGTATCTAGCTCAGGCCAGGGACGCCGGCATCAAGATCGTGGCCATCGATCCCCGATACACGGATACCATTGCCAACTTCGCCGATGAGTGGATACCCATCATACCGGGCACCGATACGGCCATGCTGATAGCCATGGCCTACGTCGTCATCATCGAGAATCTGCACGACCAGCGGTTCCTTGACAAATACACGGTCGGCTTTGACAAATTCAAGGACTACGTGCTGGGTATCGAGGATGGCATCCCCAAGACTCCGCAGTGGGCCGAGCCTATTACCAGCGTTCCAGCGGCCACCATAGCGCGACTGGCCAGAGAGTACGCCACCACCAAGCCGGCGTGCCTCTTGGCCGGGACGGTACCGGGGCGGACTGCCTACGGTGAGCAATACCATCGGGCCACTCACACAATCTGTGCCATGACAGGAAACACGGGCAAGCATGGCGGAGGAGCCGGCGATATCGTTCATACTGGATTGCCTTTAGCGGCCGTCTATGGAGGAGGGCTTAGGTTTGCGCCAAATCCGGTGGAGGATGACAGGCCTCCCCAGGTGCATGCGTTTCCGCCCAAGATCAACTATATCCTGCAAGGCCCTCGGGGCAGCGTGAACCTGCACGAAGTGAGCGACGCCATTCTCAAAGGCAAGGCCGGGGGCTATCACGCAGACTACAAGATGGTGATAACCTGCAACACGAACTACCTCAATCAGGATGCTAACATCAATAAGACGGCGCGGGCTTTCAAGGCATTGGAGTCTGTGGTCGTGCTGGAGCAGTTCATCAGCCCCACGGCCCGCTACGCCGATATCGTCCTGCCTACAACTACGTTTCTAGAAAGGGACGATTTCACCAACGGGTCGGACCAGCTTTACATCGCCTTCCAGCGTAAGTGCATCGAGCCGGTGGGTGAATGCAAGCCTCATTACTTCATAGCTGTGGAGTTGGCCAAGAAGCTGGGGATTGAGAATTTCGATACCATGACATACGAGGAGCGCATAGAGCAAATGCCGAAAAAGAACACCCTGCGCAGTCCCCTCACCCTGGAGATGTTCCGCGAGAAGGGCGTTATTAAGATCCCGCTCCCCGAGCCCTGGGTACGCTTCAAAGAAGAGATAGAGGACCCGGAGAAGCACCCGT
>JBGOXA010000317.1:0-2730 GCA_041478915.1 Dehalococcoidia bacterium | reverse complement strand
TCCAGGAGCAGCTCTACATCAAGTACATTCATCGGTGGGTGGTCAATGGTGGCAAAAGCCACGCCGCGATCCATTCTGATCTTAAAACACGTGTAGCCCTCGTATGCCATGTTTCGTCTCCCCCTTTCGACGTGGATGCTGGACTCTGCCTAAGGCTTGATCAGTCCGTAGGGTGGGCATAGCGAAGCGCAGCCCACCATTCCCGGCGCACCAAAAACCACATCACATCTACAATAGCACTCTTGGCCTGTACTGTAATGCCTCAGCCACATGTTGGGCCTGAATAACAGCAGCACCCTCAAGGTCAGCGATAGTCCGGGCCAGTTTGAGTATCCTGTGAAAGGCCCGGGCAGAGAGGGACATCTGCTTCATGGCCATCCTCAGCAAACTCTGGGCAGAGGACTCTACCTGGCAGAACTCCTTCACCTCTACGGCGGTCATATCCGCATTGGTGATCAGCCTTGTCCCTTTGAAGCGCTCCCGCTGGATTTGGCGCGCCCTGGCTACCCTGGCGCGTACCTCCGCTGAGCCTTCGGCACAGCCGCTATCAGTCAACTTTTCGTAGTCTACCCGGGGAACATCCGCAAATATGTCAATTCTATCCAACAAAGGGCCACTTATCCTCTTCTGATATCGGGTAACATCGGCAGAAGAGCAGCGGCATTCCTTAACTGGATCACCATAATAGCCGCAGGGACAGGGATTCATAGCCCCAACAAGCATGAAATTGGCTGGAAAGGTGACGCTCCCTTGTGCCCGACTAATGGTCACCACCCTATCCTCCAAGGGCTGACGCAAGACCTCCAAGGTCGTGTGACCAAACTCAGGGAACTCATCCAGGAAGAGCACGCCTCTATGGCTGAGGCTTATCTCGCCGGGCTTCGGCCATCGTCCTCCTCCTACCAACCCGACCTGGGAGATGGTGTAATGAGGCGACCGGAAAGGCCGCTGTGTGATGAGAGGCATATCTGACGGCAGGAGACCACTGACACTATATATCTTGGTTACCTCTAATATCTCGTCCATGGCCATTTTGGGAAGGATAGAAGGCAGGGAACGGGCCAGCATCGTCTTGCCGCTGCCCGGCGGGCCATTCATAATCATATTGTGTCCTCCCGCAGCAGCCACTTCCAGCGCTCGCTTGGCATGTTCCTGACCTTTTACGTGAGCCAGGTCAGTCACATGCCATACTGTGCTTTCCACCTCCTCCAGACCGGCTGACACACAGACAGGAATAGGCTTGTCCCCGCGCAGATGATCGACTAGCTCAGCCAGAGAGACGACGGGAATAACCTGTATGCCTTCAATCAGGGCAGCCTCCTTGGCATCGCTGGCCGGAACGAGGACAGAAGAAAGCCCCTTCTCGCTGGCCAGGGCAACCATCGGCAGGATACCGTGGGTGTGCCGCAGGCTCCCGTCAAGAGAAAGCTCCCCCAGAAACATGACCTGGGAAACATCCGCCATCACCTGCTCAGAGCTGAGGAGTAGGCCCACAGCAATGGGAAGGTCGTAAGCAGGGCCACCTTTCTTAAGATCAGCCGGAGCCAGATTGACAGTGATTCGTTTCGTGGGAAAAATAAAGCCCGAGTTGCGGACAGCCGCCCGAACCCGCTCCCTGGCCTCCTGAACTGCTGTGTCAGGCAGACCAACAATGGTCATAGAAGGCAATCCGCCAGAAATATCCACCTCAACCTCAACCAACTGACCATCAAGGCCCACCGTCGCCGCAGAGTACACCTTAGCCAGCGTCACAAGATATCCTACTCAAGGTTTTGACTTCCGCCCGATTATAGCAAGGCGCGTCTCACAGGACAAGCGCTCCTCTGTAAGTTTGTTTGCTAAACGTCATCCGAGGAGTCCTTCCAAAGGAAGGATGACTAAGAATCTCGGAGATTCTTCTCCTCCCTTTCGGAAGGACGAATATATTGATAAACGATCTCGGAGCAAAGACTCTGAAGACAAGGAAGATTTGCAAGGATAGCCACGACTCAGAAAGTGGCTGTACTATCCCCTATCTGGTAAGAATCACCCAGATGAAGACCACGAAAAGAGACACGAAGATGAAAGACTCGATCGCCACAACGATGATCAGAGCCCTCATGGGGCGATCGCGAAGCCAGGCAACAAGTTTCTCTAACTTACTAAGCAATGCCATCACCGCGAGCGATACTTTACTATTCCGTCCTGGACACTGGCCACCGTCATTCTATCCTCTTCCAGCAGGTATTCCACATGGGCCTTGATCTCTTCCAGGGCCAGGATTTTCTCATCCACCGCCAGCTCTTCAATGCACGAGGCTCGGATGAGGTACGGGTGATGCCGGTAGTATTCACTCGTCAGTTGATAGAGGTTCTTCTCCCCCAGGCACAACTCGACGAGCTCTCCCAGACGCTGGTAATGAAAGGCCTCTATTTCCTCCGCCCTACCCTTAACGGAATAGATGGTGTCTTCGTGCGCCGCCAACCCCAGTTCTATTTCCAGGCCAGCCACCTTCTTCAGCGAGCTGAGATAAGTCCTCAAACCTGCTCCTTGCCAGCTACTCTTGGGGGTCTGATGCGGCGTGGTGATAGAAAGCATATGGTCCCCCAGAAACAATACCGGGCCAACCCTCAAGCAGATTTCCCCCGGGCTATGTCCCGGGGTATGACACACCTCATAGCCGTTGACAATATGCTCCCCGTCAATTACCTCTATTATCTCGTAATCTGTGGCTTGAAAGCCGAGTTGATC
>JBGOXA010000223.1:0-3710 GCA_041478915.1 Dehalococcoidia bacterium | reverse complement strand
ATCACCCGGACCGTGCATTAATGAATTGGCAGCCCCATTGCAATCGATCGGCCAGTGCCCGTCGGCATCAGCATAGTAAGCCATGGCGGCCGTTTCCACCTTGGCTACCTCGTCATTGGCGGCCGCTACGTGTCCCGTGCCTACCATGCTAAGCAGCCTGGGGACCAGTACCCCCGCCAGGATGCCCAGGATGACCACCACAATCAGCAACTCGATAAGGGTGAAACCCTTCTGCCCCCGGCGGAACCCTGTGACAAACCTCCTTCTGATAAATCTCCTCATCATTTCTTGTTACCTCCTTTGTATATTTGGACTTACCCTTTTCCACGTTTGGAAGCTCTATCGTATCGTTCTTTGACGCCCTGCGTAAGGCTGGAAAGGCTCACTCCATCGAATACATAAGCTCGATTTCATGAGCCTCATGGCTCATGTGAACGGCCAGTCTAGTTTACAGCATAGGGGTCTCATTTGTGTCACAAGAAGCCATGCTTATGTCACAGATTCCTCTCCTTCCCGAAGGGAAGGACTGCCCACTGGCGCCTTCACACAAACCTCCGCATTTCCCTTTACCACCCCCTTTCCTCGTTCCAGACTATTCCATCTACTTGTCATTCTGATCCTTCCCTTTGGGAAGGAGAAGAATCTCGAGACCCTTCGCTTCCCCCTTCGCTTCGCTCAGGGCTTCGGCTCAGGGTGACATGTTCAGTTCAGGACCCTCCTCCCAGTCTGTAGAACCCGGAGTTGATATCCCAGATCGATGTGTGGGCCAGGTCTGCCAGCTTCAGGTGCAGCCCTCTTGACAGCCTGTAGTCACTTTCGGACTCCCCCAGGGCGAAGCCGAACAGGCGCTCGATGCCTCTGGAAACGGCACTGCCCATTGGCGGGAGTATGGCTCTCGGCGTTCCGAAATCCGGGCCCTGGCACAGGGCATACATCTTCAGCGGAGCTAGAGCCGTCCAGCGGGCACGGCCACAGGCATTCAGCGCCACACGCTGAGTCTCTTCCAGGTCGAGAGCGCCCCCCCTCCCCACCTCCGGTAGCTCCACCGCAGCCCACGTTTGCAGACCGGCCACTACCGCCAGAAGCCTCCTGGGGCCTTTCCCTCTCGTTGCTTCGTGTGCCTCCCCCAGCAATTTCTCCAGGCGCCTGGCCACCCCCTGGGTGACCCCGCCTCTCGCCTCCAGAAGCACCTGGAGGTAGATCACCGGCACCGGGGATAGCCTATATGTAAGGTCGTTTTCCTTGCGCTCCTTGGCTATCGGTATCTGCTGAAGCCAGCCCAGCGTCTGCGCTACCGCCTTGTAGAAAAGGAGATGTTCGGGCGGCATCGCTGCCGTAGCGGCGATCTTTTCCACGTCCACCCTCTCCCACCGTTGGAACTGCTCCGCGAGGAGTCGGTTATACTCCTTTCCTTCCCGGCTGAGAACGTAGGCCACCGTAGCCATGCTGGTCAGGAGCTCACGGTCTTTAGATGCTTGGCCGTTAGCCCTCATTGGTCACCGCCGTATGTAGGTTACATATCATAGCGGCATTATACACCTACATTTACACCTTGTCAAGAGGGGGGCGAAAAGGAAATTGTTATGTCATTCTTTGAGGACTTTGAGGACTGAGGGGGTCCCCTCTCTCAGCTTTCCCCTGAAGGAAGTTGTAGGGTGAGTGAAATCCTTCTAGGGAAGGACGAAACCCACCACCGCTTGAAGAGAAGTAGACGATCTCCTTATTTCCATTCCAGTTCGCCCCCGCAGGGAGGGGTCTTTAGACCCCTCCGAACCAGCTGGACAGAGCTAAGCTCTGCCCCTACATCTGAGCTATGTTGTAGCCTTGAAGTTGCCCCACTGGTACTTTGGTAACAAATAATGGGAACACCAAACAAAAGCGCCTCTGCCACTGGCAGAGGCGCTAAATCAACTTCCCTTAGGACTCCTCGCCGTCTCCCTATGTCACTTCCCGACCAATCTGCTCAACCCAACGAACTTATCAGCTCCGCTCCCTTGAGCGAAAGCTTATAACCGTCGCCCTCCTGTTCCGCCAGCCCCGCCTGACTAAGCTCGCGCAGCCCGCTTCTAACCCGGAAGAGTGGAAGACCAGTATCCCTGGCCACTTCCTCTGGAGACCTCGATCCTGACTTCAAAGCGCGCAGCAGCTTAGCGCCTGACTCTGTGGGTTTACCGTCAGGACTGATGCATGCCATGTTTTCCTCCTGGGTGTCACAGCTTCTTCATGCAGAAATACCAGTCTTTGCATTCATAGCCCTGCTTCAGCCTTTCCTCTGCCATCTCCTGGGTGTTCGGTGGAGGTATAATCACCTTGTCTCCCGGTTTCCAGTTCGCCGGAGTAGCCACCCCATGCTTGTCGGTAGTCTGAAGCGCATCGATCAGCCTCAGAATCTCGGCCATGTTTCTCCCAGTGGTAAGGGGATAATATATCATGGCCCGCACTACCTGGTTGGGATCGATGACGAAGACGCATCTCACCGTCTCGGTCTTACTCTGGCCCTCGTGGATCATGCCGTAGCGCAGGGCCACCTCTTTGTTCAGGTCAGCGATGATGGGGAAGGGTATTCTAACCCCGACCTTCTCCTCCACGTTCCGCACCCAGGCGATGTGAGAGTTTACGCTATCAACGCTCAGACCCAGAAGCTCTACGCCGCGCTTCCGCAGCTCCTCGTAGATCTGGGCAAAGGCGATGAACTCAGTGGTGCACACCGGCGTGAAATCCGCAGGGTGCGAAAAGAGGATCAGCCAGCTTCCTTTATAATCCTCCAGCTTGATGGTGCCCTGCGTTGTTACCGCCTCAAAATCAGGCGCCCGTCCGCCCAGCTTGGGAAGCCGCACCTCTTGCTTCGACTCTTCCATTCTCCTACCTCCTTCTGAGCCTCTATCTCCGTAGGCTGTACCAGCCACCAGCGGAGGCTATCACCTGTATTCCCGTTTCTTTTCCTCCTTCTTCGGCTCCGCGACAGCACGACAGCAACCGCACCCGCAGGAGCTGGTACTGCCGCTGGCACAGGGCTCACAACAATAGGTCACCCCCTTCTTCGTGTAGCCAGCGTCAACAATAGTGCAACCGCAGGCCGGGCAAATCTGCTTTTCCTTTGCCATTCTCTTTCGCCTCCTTTCGTTTATGATTGTTTTAGCCACGGGTTGATAGCCATCAATCCGTCACCCCACCTTGGTGAACTCGTCCTTCCCAGCCCCACACATGGGGCATACCCAATCCTCCGGCAGCTTCTCAAAAGGGGTCCCTGCCGGAACACCATTCTCCGGGTCACCTGCTTCTGGGTCATAGATGTAACCACAAACATTGCACTCATACTTGGCCATCTTGACAGGGGCCTCCTTTCTCTCACTGACATAGGAGGGGGCCGTCTTGGGAGTGGTGCCCCGCTTCACCTGATGATAATAAGCGTAGGTCATCGGCTCACCTTTGTTCAGGATTTCGGCAGCCACCACCTCACCGATGAAATCGGTATGCGTTCCCGCGTCAACATCATTTATCACCTTAGCCTCCAGGTAAGCCAGGGCATGGTCCAGCACTATGGGTGCCTGGGTTACACCTTTCTTGTAGTTGACGCCATCAAATTTGTTCGCCTCTCTTCCCGACTTGAACCCGAAGCCGCCGATAAAGCCTAAAGGGGTATCCTGGCTCAGGATCGACACCGTGAACACCCCGCTATCCTTGATGAAGTCATGGGTCAGGTTCCCCTT
>JBGOXA010000172.1:0-4582 GCA_041478915.1 Dehalococcoidia bacterium | reverse complement strand
GTAGTGTCTCTGAAAAGACTTAACAATAAAGCTACCCGTGTCATTCCTGCGAAAGCAGGAATCCAGAAGGTACGTACGGTAGATTCCGTGTCAAGCACGGAATGACATATTGTATGGTTATTACGAGGACACTACACTAGCGCCACATGAAGGGCCATTTTTCTTCAGCCTTCGGGTAGCTTCGATGCCGTCCATGCCCGATAGCCAGATACCCATGAGGATGACATCAGGAGACAGCGTCCGCACTTGACCAAAGGCTTCCTCAGCCTTGCCATAGTCGGCCAGTACCTCCAGACCCTCTTCTGCTTCCAGAGTATCCCGCAAGCGCTGCCGGGTGATCCCGTTGCCATCGACTAACAGTATCCCGATATTCTTTTTCATGTCACCCTCCGTTTTCAACGCACTCGCAATTTGATCCGACCTTTACGGGGTAGGGTATGATCACATCGTATTGCACCCAACGCTTGTCTACAAGGCTAATTTGGTTCGTCTGTCTGAGCAAGAGGTATCAGATATCTGAGACGGATGAAGCTTATGAGGCTGAAGTGGCCAACTATACGGCCAAATCGGGCATGGTTCCGCCATGGTGCGCCGCCTCTTCAGGCAATTGGTTGCACTGGCCTGCCAATCAAGGCATTGGGCCATTCAGTCAAGAAGGGGCTCTCAACTCACTGATTACGACTTGTATCTTTAGAGGCGCTAAAGCCCAACACGGATTGAGGCATGACTGTAGCCCACAGAAATTGACACTGGGGAGAGGTATCCCAGGACTCAGGAAAAGACGTTCGCCGATGGCACCGGCGGATGTACTAGTGCTTAGTTGGAGAAATCTGCGTTCTCATCGCTGAAGCTAAACACTGCGGTTGGTGCATCTGAAAATGATTACGCTAATTTACGCAACTAAGCACTAGTGTAGTGTCTCTGAAAAGACTTAACAATAAAGCTACCCGTGTCAAGCACGGAATGACATATTGTATGGTTATTACGAGGACACTACACTAGATAAGCTTCCTCTTGTAAGCTTCTGCTGTAGCTTCAGACCGATTGCGCACATCCAGCTTATCGAAAATGCGTTGCACATCCCTCTTAATGGTGGCTTCGCTCAAGAAAAGCTGCACACCAATTTCCTTGGTAGTGAAGCCTTCGGCAATGAGTCGCAAAACCTCCAATTCCCGTTCAGCCAAATAGGGTCGGTTAGGGTCGCCAGCAGAGGCCGTAAACTTGGCGAAGAACTCCTTGCTGAGAGCGCTGAGCGGCACTCTGCCCTCCTGAGCAGCCCGGACAGCACGAACCAGCTCATCCCGCTTAACATCCTTGAGAACGTAGCCCACGGCGCCAGCTTCCATGGCCTCAGCAATATACTCTTCATACAAAGTCAACATGATGATTTTGCAGTCTGGCTGCTTCTCCTTCAGGAGTCGGGTAGCTTCGATGCCATCGCCCCCAGGCATCTTGATGTCCATGAGAATGATATCCGGGGAGAGAAGTTCCGCTTGGGCAACCGCCTCATGACCATTGACGGCCTCTCCCACTACCTTTATGCAACTGTCAAGCTCCAGCATACGTTTCAGCCCCTCACGGGCAAACTGATGATCGTCAACCAAAAGCACCCGAATGCTGTTTCCGTTTTCCATCTTGTTCCTCCTTACACCGTTTTATAAGAACTCCAAAGACACATCGTATTGCACCTATCGGCACGTCGGCAAGTCCCAAAAGGGGTCAATCTGATGAACCACATGGTCTCACTCTGTGACCCCAAATGGAGTCATCTCGATGGGCTTTGAATAGAAATAGCGCACAAAAAGCAATGCCAATCGGCTGGACTCGTCTATTGCTTGTGCCAATTCGAAGGACAGCAGGAAGGGGAAACTACAATAGCTTTCTCTTGTAGGCTTCCGAGACAGCCTTGGACCTACTGTTTACCTCTAACTTAGCAAAGAGACTGTGCATTTCCCTCTTCACGGTGGTTCCGCTCAAGAAGAGCTGACTAGCGATTTGTTTGTTGGTTGCACCAGCAGCAACCAAACGAAGTATCTCCAACTGCCTCTCAGATAGGCTAGGCTCCTGCCTTGCCCTACCTCTGGCCAGGTCGGCAAACTCGCCGACCAGCTTTCGAGTAAGAGAGGCATCTAGGGGCGACTGCCCCTGATGAGCTACTCTGATAGCCTGGCTCAACTCCTCACGCTTTATGTCCTTGAGGAGGTAGCCCACAGCACCAGCCTCGATAGCTTGAGCAACGTACTCTTCATACAAGGTCAACATGATGATCTTGCAATCAGGCCGTTTCTCCTTCAGAAGTCGTGTACCCTCAATCCCGTCGCCCCCGGACATCTTGATGTCCATAAGAACAACATCGGGGCAGTGCAATGCTGCCAACCGTAGTGCCTCTTGCACGTTGGTGGCTTCGCCTACTACGCGGATGTCGTCCTCTAACTCCAGCATGCGGCGCAATCCCTCTCGCACCACCTGATGGTCGTCAACTAGAAGCACTCTAATAGTCGGCATGCCTCTCCCCTCACCCCCTGCCGCTACCCTAGACCTTGGGGGTAGCACGCTCGTCAGTCACGACGCCATTTTCCTGACCCAGCGCACTAAGAGGAAGCGACAAGATTATGCTGGTTCCTGCTCCTTGCCTGGTCTTTATGTTCACCGTACCCCCCAACATACTGGCCCTCTCCCTCATGCCCAGCAGGCCCATGTGGCCTATAGACGCTGCGCTCCTCATTGTCGTAGAGAGATTGAATCCGCAACCATTGTCATGGACCTCAACAGAGACCTTTTCTGGTTCAAACCGTAATGTAAGAACCACCGCACTGGCTCGAGAGTGCTTCTGAACGTTATTGAGGGCTTCCTGAACGACCCGATAGATGGCCAGCTCGGCGTCCACAGGAAAACGGACTGGCTCGCCCTCTGTTTCGTAGTGGGAGGCAATGCCACCACTTCTCAAACCTTCGAGAAGTTGACGCAGGGCATGAGCGAGTCCCAACTCCTCCAAGGCCGGCGGATGGAGACCAGACATCACTCGGCGGATTTCCTTCACGCTTTTGTCAATGGTATACTCGATCTCAGCAAGCTCCGACTTCGCCTCACTGCTCCGGCTACCTGAGAGCAGCACGTTGCAGGTCTGCGCCCGATAGGAAGCGCCCACCAGCCACTGAGCCACGCTGTCATGGAGCTCAACAGCAATTCTCATTCGCTCCTCTTCCTGAGCGAGAACTGTCTTAGCCAAAAGATGTTCTACGCGACTCTGCTGCTCCTTAAGGTTATCAAGCATCATGGCATTCTCCATAACAATGGCTGCTTCGGTAGCCATAGTGGTAAGCAGGTCAACATCCTGATTGGAGTAAGGCATATTGGAATGCTTTCTACTCAGCCCCAAGATACCTATGAGGTTGCCTTTCCTCATTATGGGACAGAATAGGGCCAGCTCCAGGGTGTTGATTTCTTCGCTCTCCTTTTCCCACAGGCCCTTAAAGATGGGGAGAATGTCAATGGTCTCTCGATAGAGGACCTTCCCTTCCCTGGCAAGCCAGGTGACAATGGGATTATCCTTGCCTAGTCTAAGTGCAACATTTGATTCTCGTGTTAGCGGCTGAACAAACCGAGTAACGAAGTCACCGCCTTCACCCTCAGGCAAGAAAAGGTATGACTGCTTGGCATTCACCGCCTTGGTGATGGGGTACAACATGTTTTCTGCCAGTTCATCCAGGTTGAGAACATTGCTCATCCGATGGCTGAAGGTCAGCACGGCCTGACGAAAGTCATAGGTCTCCCCGTATAAAAGTCTGTCCACCCCTCGCCGAATGATCTTCCGCAATGGTTGGAAGATTACGGCAAATAAGAGCAGTAAACCGGCAGCCACCGCTACAGAGAGCAGAACAGAGCTGTAGCTTTGCCTATGGAAGACGGATTTTTGGATGACGAATAGAAGTAACAGGTATACAGCCGTCAAGCCAACAATCAATGATGAATAGGATAGACCCCTTCGCGTCACAAACCTGAAATCAAGTAGCTGGTATTTCAGGACGGCGTAAGTGATGATGAGCGCGCTTAGAAGATTAGCGATGTGGTCTATCGGATACTTTGTCATGGAGCCAAAGAGATTGGTCACGCTACCTGCTGCCACAACGATAAGGCCGATAAGCAGGTAGACGACCCTACTGCGATCCAGGGAATCAGAGAGGCGCCTGAATCGCTGTACCAGGAAGAATGCCATTGCTCCGCCCAGAGGTAACAAGAAGGCAGGAAGTAAGTACAGGTAAGGCCCGTAGTTAATGTGTAAGACACCATGATCAGCTTCGGCACTCACCGGGAAATCCCGAGACGCTACCAGGATAGCTACGATGGCTAAGAACACATATCCCGCTATTACACCAAACCCGCTGGGCTTATTGAGGAAAGCACGAACGAAATGATAGTAGGTTACCACCATCCATACAAAAGCTAAAATGATGAACTTGACGCACAGGCTGATGTTCCCCGGGTATAGATCGGCACGCGCCATAAAGGAGCTGAAGCTCCAGACCATGGCTGTAATCAGATAAAGGATGAAAACGTTCTGTACCCTTGCCCGGGGACGACG
>JBGOXA010000182.1:0-4407 GCA_041478915.1 Dehalococcoidia bacterium | reverse complement strand
GGCCAGGAATAGGGCGACCCATTCCCCTGCCACGCCATCCCCTTTTTGCGCCCTTCTCCTAAACCCCGGATAGCCAGTCCACCGCATTTCATAGAACAGGTTCTGCACCCTCCACAGGTTCACTGGGTAGGGCATGGATCGTGCCAGAGTCACCCCAGCCACCAGATTTCGCAAAAGGGAAAGGTCCTCGGGAGTAGAAACGAAGTTAGCCATCGTTCTCTCCAGGGTGTGCTCAAACAGATAACTCAGGCCCTCGGCATCCAAGTCAGCGCTCCACATCCTGGCCGCCTCCAGCAGGCTCCTAATGCGCTCCACATTCAGGGTATCGCTGCTGACCTCCCTCCGCAGGTCGGTGTTCAAGATGAATGCCGCGGCGGCCCGAAAGGCCTTCGGGGTGGGATTCCCCAGGTCGGTCAGAGAGCGCATCAGTGGATAGTGTTCCTCGTAGATTTGACGGAAGGCTGCTTCAACTTCGGCCAGGGTTGACCCCAGGATGCGGTCCAGGACCTGGCGTTGCTCATCACGGAAAAGGGACTTCAGGTAGTAGGCCGGGGTCCCGAAGTGCTTGTCAAGGAGCCTGATGACCTGGGGAAAATCCGCCTCAGAGAAGGCCTGGGGCACCTCCCGAAGCATTGCCTGGTATGGCTCGTTGCCCCGGTACTCCCGCACGCCAGCGTTAATATTGTAGTCGCCAGGATGGAGGACACCAAAGGAAAGCAAGGCTGACTCGTGGGTGATCTCGGAGGTAAACGTGGCATACCCTACCGCTAGCCGGGCTTTGCCTGCCTGATAGCTTTTATGGTCTTTAACATCTACCTTGTAACAGAAAAGCTTGGCCTGCTTGCCGTATTCCTCAAACAAGGTGCTGACGGCATAATGAGCAGCCACCTTGGTTAGATCCAGCATGGCTGGCTTTACGAATCTCCCATAGATACGGCGGCCATCGCCGTACTCAGGAATATTGCTCTTGGCTGCCTCAAGGAGTTGCAAGAAGTGCGGCTCAACTGGTTCACCGAAGAGCTCCTCCGTCAGTTGAACAACCCGCCCGGCATACTGCATGACCTGAAGCGTTTCAATGCCGGTGAGCTCATCAAAAAACCAGGCGTCACTGGCATACATCAGCAGGGCGTGACGCTGAAGCTCCAGGAGTTTCAGAGCAGTGATCCGCTCCGCCTCATTGAGTTCCTGAGTGGCATGCCGGCTGAAGAACTGCTGGACGTTCTCCAGCGAGCGGTCCAGGATTACCTGGATGTAGTCGTCCCGCGCTGCCCAGGGATCTTTCAAAAGCTGGCGCGCCTTCTCCTCATATTTGGGGGCCACGGTGTCGCGTAGCCAGTCCAGGGCCTGCCGCAGCGGGGCACGCCATTTCTGGTTCCACCCTGGCTTTGTGCCAGCATGGCACCCGCAGTCGCTCCGCCAGCGTTCTACCCCATGAACACAGCTCCACGAGGTGTTCTCCACAATCTCCACCTCGTGGGTGGGCGGGTGCTGTTCCAGGTACTCCGAATAGTTGGTGATTCGTGCCAGGTTATTATCCTCGATATGCTGGAGGGCGTAGGCCAGGGCCATGTCTCCAAACCGGTGATGATGGCCATAGGTCTCTCCATCTGTGGCGATGTGGACGAGTTGCGGCCAGGTGCGTCTATCATCAAAGGCACTGACCAGGCGGCGGGCAAAGTTAGCGCCGCTGGAGAGCAGGCCCTCGAAGGCAACGGCTCGGGCGATGGGGCCATGATAGAAGAAAAGGTTGAGCTTTCGACCTGAAGCCAGGCACACCTCGTAAGCCATTGTGGTGTCAATTTGCCCACCGCTAACGTCTCGCCAGGTCCGCCTGCCGATCAGGCGAACCCGGCTGGCTTGATGGGGAGCGAGAATGGTGAAGCGTAGGCCCAGCTCCGCCATAATCCCCAGGGTCTCCAGATCAACCGCCGTCTCGGGGAGCCACATTCCCTCTGGCCGACGTCCGAAGCGGTGCTCAAAGTCCCGTATTCCCCATAAGACCTGGGTATACTTGTCGCGGCGATTTGCCAGGGGCAGGATTATATGATTGTACGCCTGGGCCTGGGCTGACCCGTGCCCCGAGAAGGCCCTTTGGCTTTCCCTGTCGGCATCGAGAATGGCTTGATAGACCTCAGGAAAGCTGCTCTTCATCCATGAAAGAAGTGTGGGGCCGAAGTCGAAGCTGATTTTGGCGTAGTTATTCACCATCTCTACAATCCGACCCTCATCATCGAGGATATGTGAACCCAAGTTGGGCTCGTAGCACTCGGCGGTGACCCGCTCATTCCAGTCGTGGTACGGGTAGGCCGAGTCCTGCACTTCAATGGACTCCAGCCAGGCGTTCTCCCGGGGTGGCTGGTAGAAATGGCCGTGAATGCAAATGTAGCGGTCCATCTAAGTCTCCTTCGCCAGCACACCAACAGGGAACCAACAGCAGCCCTCCCCCAGGTACTTGGCACCCAGGCCAGTCTCCAGGCTCATGGTTCCTTTGCCTCGCTCTTGAAGAAGACGATAGCCAGGGGTGGTAGCGTCAGGTCGAGAGAATAGGAACGTCCGTGATGAGCATTCGATACAGCCTCCACCCTGCCCAGGTTGCCGAGGCCGCTTCCTCCGTATTCCCTGGCGTCGCTGTTCAGTACCTCCCCCCACAGGCCCGGGCGTGGGGCACCCACCCGATAGTGGAAGCGGGGTACCGGGGTGAAGTTGCCGACGACCAGAAAGATATCGCTGCGGGAGCGCCCCTTCCGGATTAGACTGAGAACGCTACTGTCAGCATCGCTGCAGTCCACCCACTCGAATCCCGCCGAGTCGCAGTCCAGCTCATGCAGTGCCGGTTCGCTTTTGTACAGCCGGTTCAGGTCCTGTACCCACTTCTGTAGTCCAACGTGTGGCTGGTATTGCAGGAGGTGCCAGTCCAGGCTTTCGTCATGGAACCACTCACGCCACTGGCCAAATTCCCCGCCCATGAAGAGCAGCTTCTTGGCTGGCTGGGCGTACATATAGCCCAGCAGGAGTCTCAAATTAGCGAATTTCTGGGGGTCGTCGCCAGGCATCTTGCCCAGGAGCGAGCCTTTGCCATGCACCACCTCGTCATGGGAAAAAGGCAGGACAAAGTTTTCAAAGAAGGCGTAGATCATACGAAAAGTCAGTTCGTTTTGATGATATTTTCTGAAGACCGGAGCCTTGGTCATATACACCAGCGTATCGTGCATCCATCCCATGTCCCATTTCAGGCCGAAGCCCAGCCCTCCCACATAGGTCGGCCGTGACACCATGGGCCAGGCGGTAGACTCTTCGGCCATCGTTTGCACGCCGGGATACTGCTTGTACACCTCTTCGTTGAAATGGCGCAGGAAGGCAATGGCCTCCAGGTTTTCTCTCCCGCCGTACTGGTTGGGGATCCACTCCCCCTCCTTCCGCGAATAATCAAGATAGAGCATGGAAGCCACCGCATCAACGCGCAGCCCGTCTGCATGGTACTTCTCCAGCCAGAAAAGGGCACTACTGAGGAGGAAACTGCGCACCTCATTCCGACCATAATTGAAGATGAAGCTGTTCCAGTCGGGGTGGAAGCCCTTCCTGGGATCACCGTGTTCGTAGAGGTGGGTTCCGTCGAAGAAACCAAGCCCGTGTTCGTCACTGGGGAAATGTGAAGGCACCCAATCGAGGATTACACCGATGCCGTGCTGGTGCAGGTAGTCAACGAAGTACATGAAATCCTGCGGCCCTCCGTAGCGGCTGGTGGGCGCGAAGTATCCTGTGGTCTGATAACCCCAGGAACCGTAAAAGGGGTGCTCCATCACCGGCAGAAGTTCCACATGGGTGAAGCCCAGCCGCTGCACATGCTCGGCCAGTTTCGGCGCCAGCTCCCGGTAGGTCAGCGAGCGGTTCCCCTCTTCGGGCAGGCGCATCCACGAACCCAGGTGCACCTCATATATAGCTATAGGGGCGTCTAAAGCGTTTCTCTGGCGCCGCTTCAGCATCCATTCTTGGTCTCCCCAAGCGTATTCCAGGTCCCAGACGATCGAGGCCGTCTTGGGTGGCGTCTCGTTGTAGAAGGCAAAGGGATCAGCCTTGTCCGCCTGGTAGCCCCTGTAGCAAGAGACAACGTGATACTTGTAGACGGCTTTGTTACCCAGCCCGGGAACGAATCCTTCCCAGATCCCCGACCGGTCGCGGGGTCGCAGGGGATAGCCGGTCTTATCCCACCCGTTGAAGCTGCCAATGACGTACACCTGCCTGGCATCCGGTGCCCACACGGCAAAATAGGTCCCTGGCACACCCTTCGCTGTCAGCGAGTGGGCTCCCAGCTTCTCGTAAAGGCGCAGATGAGTGCCCTCGTTGAAAAGAAAGAGGTCTTGCTCAGTCAGCAGGCTTACGTCATAGCGCACTGCTTGAACCTCTGTT
>JBGOXA010000237.1:0-3513 GCA_041478915.1 Dehalococcoidia bacterium | reverse complement strand
TTTCAGGTTCAAAAGGTGGCACGCCTAGTGGGATTCGAACCCACGACCCTCGGTTCCGAAGACCGATGCTCTGTTCCGCTGAGCTATAGGCGCTTAGGTGACTGGGGTGGACGGAGGGATTTGAACCCTCGATCTCCAGGGCCACAACCTGGCGCCTTAAACCACTAGGCTACGCCCACCACGGGCCCATTCTAGCATCTGGGTGAGACGAATATCAAGGTGGAGAGGCTATGCGAGAGATGGTAGGTACTGTCATCGTTGCGGCTGGAAGTAGCCGGCGGCTGGGTGGAGTGGACAAGATATTTGCTGTCGTAACTGGCAAGCTGGTCCTGGCTCACGTGCTTGGCGTCTTCCAGGGATGTGACGCGGTTGACCGGATAGTCGTCGTGTTGAACGAAGCGGGTTTGGAACGGGGAAAGAGACTGGTGGAGGAGCAGGGATTCTCCAAGGTGGCAGACATATGCCGCGGCGGGAGGCGACGCCAGGATTCGGTGTCCGAGGGGCTGAAAAGGCTCGAAGGCTGCCAGTGGGTGGTGATTCACGATGGGGCGCGCCCCTGCCTTACCGCTGATCTAATCGAGCGCGGGCTAGCAGAAGCTCGCCAGACCGGGGCAGCTATTGCCGCTGTACCAGTGAAGGAGACGGTGAAGATGGTTGATGCCCAGGGAATAATTGAAAACACCCTCGATCGAGAGAAGGTGTGGATAGCTCAGACCCCGCAGATATTCCGCTCTGATATAATAATTGAGGCCTACCGCGCCAGGAGGGGGGAGGTGACGGATGACGCTGCTCTGGTGGAAGCCTTAGGATATAAGGTGAAGGTCTATATGGGTTCCTACGACAATATCAAGGTGACTACCTCGGAGGACCTGGCTTTGGCAGAGATCATTCTGGGGGGAAGGGATGAGGGTCGGCGTCGGGTATGACGTTCACCCGTTAACTCGGGGGAGGAGGCTGGTGTTGGGGGGGGTGGAGATACCTTATGACAAGGGTCTGGATGGCTACAGCGACGCTGACGTCCTGATCCATGCTATTATCGATGCTCTGCTGGGTGCCGCTGCCTTAGGAGACATTGGTACTCACTTTCCCTCCTCTGAGCCAAAGTACAAGGATGTCTCCAGCGTGACCCTCCTTCGCCAGACAGGCGACCTTCTCCACACCCATGGCTGGCAGATCGGCAATATCGATGCCACTATTGTGGCCGAGCAGCCACCTCTGTCCCCTTTGATCCCCCGGATGCGGCAGGTCATTGCTGAGACCCTGGGGATCGGTGTGGATCAGGTGGGGGTGAAGAGCACCACTTCCAAGGGCCTGGGGTTTCTGGGGCAGGGGGAGGGGATAGCGGCGCATGCTGTGGCCTTGGTGCGGAAAGCTGAGGCTCATCGAGATCAGGGAGGCATGAAATAGGGCATTATGCTGGGTAAGGAGTAGTAGTGAAGATATTTAACACGCTTTCTGGTCAGAAGGAAGAGTTTAGGCCTCAGGGTGACGTGGTGAAGATATATGCCTGTGGCGTCACTCCCTACTCCGACTGCCATATCGGTCATGCCATGAGCTATATCACCTTCGATGTGGTTCGACGCTACCTGGAGTTCAAAGGCTATAAGGTGAAGTATGTCCAGAACTTCACCGACATTGATGACAAGATCATTGACCGAGCTCAACAGTTGGGAATCGCCCCTGTCGAGCTGGCTGAAAAGTTCATTGCCCAGTACTTCGCTGACATGGACTTGCTGAACATCAGGAGGGCTGATGTTTATCCGAGAGCTACTCAGGAGATACCCGGAATTATCGAGGTGATCCGGGGCTTGATAGACAAGGGGCATGCCTATGATACCCAGGGCAGTGTCTATTTTAGGGTGAAGAGCGACCCGGACTATGGGAAGCTCAGTCACCAGGACCTGGATGCCCTTCAGGTTGGTGCCCGGGTAGAGGCAGCCAGTGAAAAAGAGCACCCTCTCGATTTTGCCCTGTGGAAGGCGGCCAAGCCTGGTGAGCCCTGCTGGGAAAGCCCCTGGGGCAAGGGCAGGCCTGGCTGGCACATTGAGTGCAGCGCCATGTCCTTGAGGCATCTGGGCCAGACCCTGGATATCCATGGTGGGGGTCGGGACCTGATTTTTCCGCATCACGAGAACGAGATAGCCCAGTCGGAGAGTTTCACCGGCGTCGTTCCCTTCGTCAGGTACTGGATGCACAACGGCCTGGTGCAGTTGGGCGAGGAGAAGATGAGCAAGTCTTTAGGGATCCTGGTTACTGTCAGGGAGGCTTTGCAGCGCTTCAGCCCTGATGCTGTCAGGCTGTTTATCCTCAGTTCGCACTACCGCAGTCCGCTCAGCTTCAGTGAGGAGGGGCTGGAGGCTGCCGAGAAAGGGATGGAGAGGCTACGCCAGGCGGCTCGGGGCGAAGACAAGGGCGGCAGGGCAGGGCCAATTGATGCCGCTGCCTTCCGGCAGGGCTTTATTGAGACGATGGACGACGATTTCAATTCTGCTCAGGCAATCGCCGTGTTGTTTGACCTGACGCGGGAGATTAATCGGGCCCGCAATGAGGGCGTTGACGCGGAGCAGGCACAACGGACCTTGTTGGAGTTGGCTGGTGTGCTCGGTCTGACACTGGAAGAGAAGGAAGTCAGCCTTGCTGCCCGACCCTTTATCGACTTGCTGGTTTCGATTCGAAGTGAACTGCGAGAGAAGAAGCAGTGGCAACTGGCGGATAAGATTCGCTCTTCATTACAGGAGATGGGGATAGTGCTGGAAGACACGGCAAAAGGGACGGTGTGGCGCAGACGCCAGGCCTGAGCCGGTTATTGTGTGCTGGCGGGTTCTATCTGCGTGCTTTCGTCATCACCTGGTGTGCACATCGACTGCACACTATGCACAATTTAGCGGTCTTTGCCTCTTCTTGGAGCAGCGGGCGGTTTCCTTCCTCTACTGAATGGTCATCCGTTGTTTATTCTCACCTCGTCGCCAAGTTTGACGCCGAGCAGGGCAGCGGCACTGCCGTTCCGCACTGCTATTTCCACATAGCCACTGCTGCCCACCACGGCATGTAGCTGGTCAACCTCAGCATTGGCGTAGGTAGCGGCCAGCGATTCAATGTGTTGCCCGGCTATCTGGAGGTGGAACCGGCCGTGGCGGAGGTCCTCTTGGCGGATGCTAGTGATAACGTTGCCAAAGGTGTCAATATGGAGTACGTGCCCTATTAGCTCTCCCCCTGGCCCCAGTTGTGGTCGCGGCAGAGGGAAGACAGTGAGGGAGGTGACAGGTTCACCGAATTCCTGGGGTGGAACACCGAGGGAGAGATGGGCCGCCACTGGGGCAAAGATGTCGCGGCCATGAAAGGTAGTGATTACCGGGTGGTGCCAGAATCGGGGATCGGTAATCTCCACGGCCAGAACCCCGGGCGTCAGTGTCATCGAACCTGCTTCAGGGGAGGCCCCTCTTGGCGGGGCCGAGGCACTGTGGATGACGTAGCTCAGTACCCCATTGTCTGGGGCGACGAAAAGAGCCTCTT
>JBGOXA010000236.1:0-3517 GCA_041478915.1 Dehalococcoidia bacterium | reverse complement strand
GGGGATATAGCTCAATAGGGAGAGCGCTGCGTTCGCATCGCAGAGGTCGGGGGTTCGAATCCCCCTATCTCCATTTTGCCCCTGTAGCTCAGGTGGATAGAGCAGCGGTTTCCTAAACCGCGTGTCGGGCGTTCGAGTCGCCCCAGGGGTACTCTGAGTCGCGGTAGGGGTGTAGCTCAGTTAGGTAGAGCAGCGGTCTCCAAAACCGCCGGTCGCGGGTTCGAGTCCTGCCGCCCCTGCCAGTTTTTTGTACCTAAACTTTCATCTCTTGCCGACACGACACAAGGAAGCTCAGCCAGGCTTCGCAGGACTCCTGGCTCCCAGGGCCAATTGCAGAAGCACTTTCTTCCCATTCTCTAGGATGCCGTAGGCGCAGAGCGCACCCTCTTTCCCCTGGCTCCCCTGGCGCAACGCCAGATAGATGACATCCATGAAGAATCAGATTAGCTTTAACCCAGATAGATCCGCCTGTAAACAGGAAGATCGGGAATGAAAATCCCCGATCTTCCGAATCTTCTTGGCTGGGGAACTAGGATTCGAACCTAGCCTGGCGGATTCAGAGTCCGCTGTCCTACCGCTAGACGATTCCCCAGCAGCCAATTGTGAGTTTATCATACATTGTAATCTGCCGCAAGACTCCAGGAGTGGGGAACGGCGGGTTCGCTTGCCCTCTCAGCCCACCAGGTTAGCCCCAATAACGCTCGCCTTTTACGAGTTTTGTGATTGTCATGTATATCGCCTTGTGCTAAACTGGCAGTCGGGCACAGCGATGTGCGATCTGCCTGCCCTTTTTGATTGATAGCCAATGTCTGTTCTTCTAGAAACCAGACTACCCCTTCGTCTGTTCCACCGAGGCAAGGTGCGGGATAACTATGAGTTGGGGGACAAGCTTTTCATAGTCGCTACCGACCGCATCTCCGCCTTTGATGTAGTCCTACCCTGCGGGATTCCTGGGAAAGGAGCGGTGCTCAACCAGCTATCCGTTTTCTGGTTTCAGAAGACGGCCCACATTGTGCCCAATCATCTGGTAGAAGCCATTAATGATGTCAGCCAACTCAATGCTTACCCCCCTGCGGGGAACTCCCTTCCCTCCTTTCTGGCTGGCAGGTCCATGGTAGTCAGAAAGACGCAGCGTATTCCCGTTGAATGCGTGGTGCGGGGCTATCTCTCTGGCTCGGCGTGGGCGGAGTACTGTCAGAGTAGCACCATCCATGGCCTTCCTGCGCCTGCAGGGTTGAAAGAATCGCAGCAACTATCACCGCCTATTTTTACCCCCACCACTAAGGCAGATACAGGGCATGACAAACCCCTGTCGATGGGCGGTGTAGCTCAACTGGTGGGGGAATCCCTGGCCGAGGAGTTGAAGAAGAAGAGCCTAGCCATCTACAGCTTTGCCGAAGAATACGCCCGGTCCAGGGGCATCATCATTGCTGATACCAAGTTCGAGTTTGGGCTTCTGGACAATCAGGTCATTTTGATTGATGAGCTTCTCACTCCCGACTCCAGTCGTTTTTGGGATGCCAGTGACTACCAGGTTGGCCGGCCGCAGCCTGCCTTTGACAAGCAAATGGTTCGAGACTGGCTGACATCCTCAGGCTGGAACAAGGAGCCGCCTGCCCCCATGCTTCCTGACGACCTCATTCAGAGGACAGCCGAGAGATACCGGGAGGTATATCGAAGGTTGACAGGCATGACCATACACCAGTGGTAGGAGAGATGATAATGTATTTAGCTAAGGTCTACATCACCCTCAAGCCGACAGTCAATGATCCCCAGGGCCTTACCATCAGAGGAGCGCTGCACGAGCTTGGCTTTCAGAATGTCACCAGTGTGCGGGCAGGTAAGTATATGGAGATAAGTGTGGACGAAGGCGATAAGGCCAGAGCTGAGAAGCAATTGCAGGAAATGTGTCGTAAGCTTCTGGCTAACCCGGTGATCGAGAATTTCCGCTTTGAGCTGGAGAAAACCAGCTCCTGAGTTTCAGCCCCTTTGCCTCTCTGGTAAAGAACCTCACCCAGACTTTATGGCCTTGTGAATAGCAGCCGCTCCCAGCGTCAAACGCCGGAAGCTGACCTGGGCAAAGCCAGCCTCTCGCATGACATCCGCCAGTTCATCGGCGGTGTAAAAGCGCTGTACTGTATTCGATAGGTAAGCGTAGGCTGCTCTTGACCTCGAAATGAGGTATCCCAGCGGCCTGACAGTCAGCCGCACATACAGATGAAATAGTTCTCTGGTGATCCTGGATGGTGGCTGGCTGGTTTCTATGCTCACAAAGCGCCCACCGGGCTTTAGAATCCGATGGAACTCAATAAAGGACTCAATTAGACCGCGGCGGTTAACATTGAGATTTCGCGTCGCAAAAGACGTGGTCACCACGTCAAAGGCGTTGTCGGCAAAGGGCAGCGACTTGGCATCAGCCAGGATAAAGGCTATTTCCTGCGCCCCCCGCTTCTCGGTGGCTTTGCGAATCATCGGAAGGCAGAAATCGGTGGCCATCACAACTGTCTCGTGTCTAGCCAGCCGACTCAGATAGATAGCCATTTCACCTGTGCCAGTGCAAGCATCCAGCCACCTGCCCCCGCCTTCGTTGGCCGCCACTTGGGCTGTCTTCCTGCGCCATAGGATGTCCAGACCCAAAGTCATGGCATGGTTCACCAGCTCATAATTGCGTGCCACCTCGGGGAATAGTCTCTGGACACCCTCGCTCATCGTTTCCGCTTGATCAGTCCTTGTCCCTCTTCTCAGTGAATATACGCCTTCTCATACGTTTCCGAGGTAGCTCTACAGCTTTGTTTGAGTGTACCAAGCGGGACGATAGCCGGTTGCCCCACCGCCCTTTGCAGTGTAAGTGAACGAGACCCCCTTCTTTCTAAGCTCCACGACGACGGGGGTAAGCTCCTTACCCCCAATAAGCCACAGGGCCCCGCCTTTGGACCTCATATCTTTGAACTTGAGCCGATGCTCAGTCAAGAAGTCAGCCAAATTGAACGATGTATCCACCTTAAGCTTAGGTTTGCTTGGGCGATTAACCTCTGCAACCCGCGGGGCTTTTGAATCACGTTCAGATAGCAGATATGAAAGTTGCTTAGCATCACTCACCTTCGACTTCTCCATGTCTACATTTGCCTGACCTTCAAGCTCAGGAATATCGAGGGCTGCATCCGACTTGCTTGCTTTCTGCGCGATGCCCTTCGGTTCTGGTTCCTGTAATAGTGGTTCATTAACAGTGCCATAAGGTGATGGCCGTGTATCTGCTATCATCCGTTCTGTCTGAGTTGCAGTACCCCTTACATCTAATTTGCCTGCAGACTCAGACTTATACTCAGAATCGAAGCCTTCGATCTTACCCTTTTGTTGTTGACCTTGTGCTGCTTTCTCTTCGTCTGGTTCGATCTCAGTCACGGGATGAATACCCATTTCCGACAGCGTCTTCCAAAGAGACTCTAGAGATCCTTCGGGATCCCGATAGTATTCCGCCCCCCGGATTCTCCAGAATCTCCAGCCGCAACGTTCCAAG
>JBGOXA010000208.1:0-3945 GCA_041478915.1 Dehalococcoidia bacterium | reverse complement strand
GCCTCCCTTCAAGCCGGAGAGGTAGTATTGACCGCGGTGATTGGTGAAGAAGGCCCGCCAAGCGGCTCGGAGCACCTGGCCCGACAGGGATTCCATCCGGATGGGATTATCGTTGGAGAAGCCTCTGGTTGCAAGATTTTCACAGGCCAACGCGGTGGTCAATTTGTCCGCCTGACCACTCTGGGAAAGTCGGGTCATGGCAGCATTCCATATTCAGGCGTGAATGCGATCGACGAGATGATGCGATTGCTCGCTGCTGCGCCAAATATGGAGTTAATCACCCATTCGCAGGGGCCATATGGGGCACCAACCTGGTCGGTTGGCACGATCCGTGGCGGCGTGCGGACGAATGTAATCCCGGATGATTGCGTGGCGACGATTGATGTGCGTATTCCGCCGGGTATTCAGCCTGGGGATGTGCTCAGCAACATGGAGCGGCTGGCTGGTGAGCTGGGAATTTCGGCCCACGTTGAGGCAGAAGAAACAGGCTACCCGGCATATCTCACCGATCCAGATTCGCGGCTGGTCCGCCTGGCCAGGAAGGCATCTCGGATGCTCGTGGGTCGCGCTGACACTGATTTGGCGCCCTTCTGGTCTGATCTGGCCTATTTTGCTCAGGTGGGTGTGCCCGGTGTCGTGATCGGGCCCGGCAGTATTCTGCAGGCGCACTCCGACGAAGAGTATGTGGATGTAAGCCAATTGATAAAGGCGACACAGCTTTACGTCCTGATTGCAGCCCTTTTTTGTGGAGGTGCTGCGGAATGAGAAGTTGTATCCAGATCAGCACTCATATTTACATGGTGGGCAGCGGCGAAATTGGGCTTTCTGAGGAGCACGATGCGCATGTTTACCTGGTTGACGCAGGGACAAGCTGCTTTCTTGTCGATGCCGGCACCGGGATCGACTCGCGAAGGCTGTTTGAAAATATCTCCAGCAGGATCTCACTAGAAAAACCGGTCAGCCATTTGTTGATTACTCACTGCCACGCTGACCACGCAGGCGGGGTCAGCGATTTGTGCCAGGAGTTGAATTTGCAGGTCGGCGCTAGCGCGGAGACTGCGCAGCGCATCTCATCTGGCGATGATCGCCCGCTTGCCTTGGATGTTGCTCGGCGAGAGGGGGTTTATCCCGCTAATTATCACTTCCAGTCTGCAAAGGTAGATGAAGTCTATACAGATGGCTACACCGCAGAGCTGGGCCGTTGCCGGGTGACTGCCTTCTTGACCCCCGGACATTCCTCTGACTCGGTTTGTTACCTGGTTCAACTTGAAGAGGGTGCAGCATTATTCTGCGGAGATACACTTTTCGCGAATGGGCAGCTTCCTTTGCTCAACACGTTTGATTCTGACCTGGCAGCTTACCGCCGCAGTCTATCCCGCCTGAACCATCTCTCATTCAATATGCTATTCCCGGGACATGGTTTGTTCCTTGTTTCAGGGGCGCATAAATTGGTAGAAAGCATTCAGAACAAGCTGGAAGGCTCGATTTTCCTGCCACCTGTCCTATCAGCATAGGGAGTTCCATGGAAATAATACAGAAGCAAGATGTCTCTCTGATCACCGAAGATGACGGTTACCCGATCTTCACCCCGAGCGTTGCGGTGCTGATCTCTTGTGCAGAACCCAACGGCCGGCCCAACATTACCCCGGTTGTGTCCTGGACGGTCATTTCGAGGTTCCCCTTAACGGTTGGGGTCGGGTTGTGCAATGGTCATTTTAGCGAGAACTATTTCCCCCGTTACTCACGCAAGGTGATATCCGAAACCGGTGAGTTTGTGCTCAACTTCCCACACGCCGGATTGATAGAAGCGATTAGCCGGTGCGGCGAAGTGAGTGGGTTCGACCCGCAGGTGGACAAGTTCGCCTTGAGTGGCCTAACACCCGGTCCTTGCAAGGTGGTGCGGGCTCCGCTCATCCAGGAGTGCCCAGTCAACATGGAGTGCAAAGTGATCCAGATCGTCCCCGTTGGCAGCCATGATTTCTTCATCGCTGAAGTGGTCGCCATCCAGAGCGATCTGTTCTCTGGACAGATTATTGAAGACGACCGGATAGTCCTGCAGCTCAGCAATCCAGTCGCCAGCAATGGAGGTGTTGGGAGAGTCCAACTCTGCTGGCGGACACTTCCACACCTTGAATCAGTTGACTTTGACCCATGACAAGGGCGTTACTACTGTGCAAATCGACAATTTTCTCAGAGGATATGATTGAATAGTGTGAGGCCATGAAAGAAGATGAATTGATGCTGATGATCCCTGGACCGATCCAGCCGGCAGACAATGTTCTGGCAGCCATGGGCAGCCCGGTCAGAGCCCATTATGGCCCTGAATGGACAAAGTTTTATAATGAGACAATTGCCATGCTGGGCAGCCTGTTTGGCACGAACGGGGATGTGTTTCTAATAGTTGGGTCAGGCTCCTGCGCGATCGACGCATGCCTGGGAAGCGCATTTTCCAGCGGTGAAAAAATCATCATCGGCATCAATGGATTCTTTGGTGAGCGTCTAAGGGATATTGCCGAGAGTTATGGCCTAGATCTGGTCATTGTGGAGGCCGAATGGGGCCAGCCGCTGCGACCGAAAAATATTGAGGCCGCTATTCGCTTGCATTCTGATGCGGTCGGGGTGGCGGTCGTCCATTTGGAGACTTCGACCACGATTGTTAATCCCATTCAAGAAATCGGCAGAGTAGTGCGCAAGCATGGGTTATTCTACATGGTGGACGCAGTGTCCTCATTGGGCGGGTTGCCAATGTGCATGGATGAATGGGAAATTGACTTGTGCGCCTCAGCCTCACAAAAGTGTTTGGGTGCCCCTCCAGGGATTGGACCCGTGTCGGTCGGCTCGCGGGGTTGGGAAGCGATCGATCGCAATCCCGCCAAGGGCCACGGTTGGTACGGAAATTTGCGAGTGTGGAGACAATATACGATCGAATGGGCCGATTGGCACCCATTCCCGGTGACTCTCGCAACCAACAATATTGTGGCGCTGAGAGCCAGCATGGAGGATCTACTGAAGGATGGGATTGAACCCCGGTTGGAACGCTACAGATCTCTTGCATTGCACCTGCGTCACGGGCTGAGGGAAATCGGGATGACGCCCTATACGTCGGATGAGCAGATGGCGCCCGTGATTACTGCGGCATTCGGTCCTCCTGGTGTTCCCACCAGCAAGCTCGTATCTTACTTGGCGAATACCCACAAGATCAAGATTGCGGGTGGATTGGGATTATTGAAGGACAGGATCATCCGTATAGGGCATATGTCACCGACGATTTCCGAGGTGGAGTTGGACCGTGTCCTACTGGCATTGAATGATTTTATGGTTCATGAAAGTAGGGAGGTATCATAAACCCGTATATGTGCCATCTTGGAATTAACTCTACGGACTGGGACTGTGCCCACCAGTTGGCAGATTCGAGGATGCGATGAGCCAGATTAAACGCGTCGTTACATTGGGTGAAATCATGTTACGTCTCAAATCTCCTGGCTATGAGCGCTTATTACAATCAGCCACATTAGAAGCCACGTTTGGGGGTGGCGAGGCCAATGTGGCGATCTCGCTGGTCAATTTTGGGTTGAAGGCTGTTTACGTAACGGTCCTCCCCAAGAATGCAATTGCTGACGCTTGTGTGGCATTTTTAAGGGGGTTTGGGGTTGATACTTCGATGATCGTACGCGGCGGCGAACGGATGGGACTCTATTACCTGGAATCAGGAGCTAACCAACGCGCCTCAAAGGTAATTTACGACCGCGCCCATACCTCTATCGCGACTGCAGGGCTAGAAGTGATGGATTGGAATAAGATCTTTGAGGGTGCTGATTGGTTCCACATTACCGGTATTACCCCCGCGCTGAGCCAGCCTGCTGCTGATTTGGCTATTGCAGCCGTGCGAGCAGCGAAAGAAAAGGGGCTGAAGGTTTCTTGTGATTATAATTTCCGCAAAAATCT
>JBGOXA010000311.1:0-2814 GCA_041478915.1 Dehalococcoidia bacterium | reverse complement strand
CACTTGGACAATGAAGGGAACCAGTCAGAGAGCGAACCTGAGTGGTCGCCTGAGAGCTTTCTGCAACTGCTAGCCCCTCGGGTGCTGGTACCTATATCTGGTCGTCAGGTGCAGGTGCAGGCCTGGCGCTACCTGGTGCGCGGCGAGTTCGGGCACACCGTGCCGGTCTATTTTCTGGACACTGCCGTGGCCGAAAACTCGCGTTGGGATCAGAGCCTCACCGACTGGCTGTACCAGGGCGATGGGTACTACCGCCTCTGCCAGGAGGTAGTGTTGGGCTTGGGGGGGGCAGCCATGCTGAGCGCCCTGGGGCATCAAACGGTTCGGGCATACCACATGAACGAGGGGCACTCCGCTCTTGTGGCTTTGGCGCTGCTGGAAGAGCAGACCTGGGGGCACAGCCTTCACGCTGTCGATATCGCCGATGTAGATGCGGTTCGCCGCCGCTGCGTCTTCACCACCCACACCCCTGTACTGGCGGGGCATGATAGCTTTCCACTGACTCTGGTGCGGGAAGTCCTGGGTGACGAGCGAACCAATTTCCTGGTGGCGGCTGAATGCTGCCCTGACGGTGTGCTGAACATGACTAGGCTGGCGCTGAACTTTTCCCGCTATGTCAATGGCGTCTCCATGCGTCACGAGGAGATCTCTCGCAACATGTTTTCTGGCTACCCCATCGATTCTGTGACTAATGGGGTGCATGCGCTGACCTGGACATCACCGCCTTTTCGCCATCTCTACGATCATTACATCCCGGAGTGGCGCCGTGACAATCTTTACCTCAGGCATGCCATACGCATACCGCTGGAGGAGATCCGGCGTGCCCACGCTCAAGCGAAGCAGGAACTGCTGACGGAGGTAGAACGGCGTACCGGAGTCCGCCTGGATTCAGCGGCCATGACCCTCGGTTTTGCCCGGCGCGTCACCTCCTACAAGCGCGCTGATCTCCTGTTCCACGACCTGGAGAGGCTGAAGAGGATAGCCCGCCAGGTCGGGCCACTTCAGGTAATCTATGCAGGAAAGGCCCACCCCAGGGATGAAGGTGGCAAGGCGCTCATCCGGCGTGTCTTCCAGGCAGCCGCTGCCCTGAAAGGCGTCGTGCCGGTAGTCTATCTAGAGGATTACGACATCGCTCTGGGGAAATATCTTTGCTCCGGCGTAGACTTGTGGTTGAATACCCCGCAGAAGCCCCAGGAAGCCTCGGGTACCAGCGGCATGAAAGCGGCCCTTAACGCAGTGCCCAGCTTCAGCATCCTGGACGGCTGGTGGATTGAGGGACATATAGAGGGTGTCACCGGCTGGTCTATTGGTGAAGGCTGGCAATCTGAAGGCAAGCTTGAGAGTGAAGCTGTCTCTTTGTACGACAAGCTGGAATCCGTCATCCTGCCGATGTATTACCAGCGACCCGATGAATTCGCCAGCGTTATGTGCTCCACCATCGCTTTCAATGGCTCCTATTTCAACGCCCAGCGCATGATGACCCAGTATATGCAGAACGCCTATCTCAGGGCCAGCAGCGCTTAGCCACTCGCCATTCTGCAGCGGTTCTGGGCTGGATCTCCATGTCATTGCGAGGTCGCCTGCGGCGACCGTGGCAATCTCAGGGTGGGGTGAAACGGATAGATAGTAGGGTGGGCTCGGCCCACCAATCCAGCAATGTTCGGAGGGGTCTTTAGACCCCTCCGAACCGGGCTCTTAGACCTTAGCCTTGAACGACTCCCGCAATCTCTTACTCAAATTTCGCTGTACTGCGATCAAAGAGTCAGGGTCCTCTTTCCCCTTCTCCCCCCACGGTTTGCCCAGGTTCATGTCTTTGGCGATGATCTTATAGCAGTTGTAGGACTCAGATGAACTGGCGCTAGACCCCAGGTGCCAGGCAGCCCCTGTGGCATAAAGATTCTGTATTGGAGTCCTGTGGTTGGCCAGCTCAGGGGTGGGCCTGTTGGCGTCAATCTGGTATGCTGTTCGGTCAAGCAAGGCTATACCCCCATGAGGTGCCAGGTTCTTCATTCTCAGGTTATCGTAGGGAGTGTTGGTGTCCACACCTATGATGTTATCCCAGTCCATGTTGGGAGCATGCCTTTGCCAGAGGCTGATGATCTCCTCAGCGTACCGCTTCTTTATCTCCATCCATTCTTTCTCGGTGTGGGCGCTGGCAGGTGGTCCCAGTTGCTCGCACTGGGCGACATGTTTCCCCGGAGGCGCGTAGGCCGGGTCAACCAGGCTATTACACCAGACCACCGGGCAGTAGTCCTCTGGAGGAGGCCAGAGGCCCAACCTGCTGTAGTGGCACTCTCTGGCAACGTGCATGGGATCATTGTCTTCAGCCAGCCCCAGCCAGAAGGTCTCATTTATATCGGGATTGAAGGCAGCCGCCTTGTACCTGGGAGCCTCGTGGAGCGCAAAGGAATACCACATAATGCAACCAAAGCGGCTTTCCAGTTGCTCCACACGGCGCGCCAGCTTGTAGTCCAGGTGCTCTCTGCCTATCAAATCGAAACAGAGCTGGTATGGGCTCAAGGTACTGACCACCAGCTTTCGGGCTCTGACCTGACTACCATCCGTAAGCTGGATGCCGGTGGCGGTGCCATTCTCTATGATGACCTTCTTTACCTCGGCATGGGTGAAGAACTGGCATCCGTTCTGCATCAGGATCTGGTGGGCAGCATGAGCTATCTGGTGAGTCCCTCCTTTGGCAAACGACATGGTCGGCATGGTTACTGCTTGACCCATGGTGGTAGCCCCAACCCCCGGGTCGGAGACATCGTATGCCCCTGTCAGAGCAGTTCTCACCACGCAGTACTGCAGCTCCTT
>JBGOXA010000103.1:0-6304 GCA_041478915.1 Dehalococcoidia bacterium | reverse complement strand
GGGATAACTTGGATCAAACATGCTGTGTCTGCGGGGAACCTTTAGACCTCGATAATACGTCTCGCTGTAGCCTTTGCGGTGGCAGCTTCCACATGGCCTGGTCAACCAAGGTACGAATGAAGGAGTGCGGGCACTATTGGCTCAATCAAGAGAGCTGCGGGTTAGTTTTCCTTTGCCTTCTATGCCAGGCAGAACCTCCTGGCCACCAACCATCAATCTCCCAACCACCTTAACACCTCCTGAGCCATCTGCCGCAGTTTTCCAATCCTAACTGTACATTTCGGCAGTGATTCCAGGAACACCATGCCATAGGACTTTGTCTGCAAGCGCTTATCAAGAAGGATCACCACCCCACGATCAGAGCGGCTGCGGATGAGACGCCCAAACCCTTGCTTGAACTTGAGGACCGCTTGAGGGACCAGATATTCATTGAATGGATCATCGAATAGTTCGGCACGCGCGGAGAAGACCGGGTCAGTGGGCACACTGAAAGGTAGCCGAGCAATAACCAGCACGCTGAGCCCTCTCCCCACCACATCCACCCCTTCCCACAGAGCGGCAGCACCCAGAAGCACGGAATTGGGGTTCGCCCTAAAGTTGTTGAGCACCTTTTTGGGGCCGCCGTCTATCCCCTGTCCCAGAACCAGGATACCTTCTTCCTCCAGAGGCGGCTGGACGGCACTATAAGCAGTGCGAAGAGCAGCGTGCGAGGTAAACAGCGCCAGGGTACGGCCACGTGTTCCCCGGCATACCTCCACCAGTGACTGCCCCACCCCCCGCTGGTAGGCAGCCTTATCTGGCTCACCAATATCGTCAGGAAGGTAGATCATGGTAGAATTCACATAATCGAAAGGGGCTTCTACCATCAGCTCATCAGCCTCTTCTAGCCCCAGACAGCCCTTGATATATTCAAAACTCCCTCCAGTAGTCAGAGTGGCGCTAGTAAGCACAACACAATCCTTGCGGGAGAACAGCAGCTTCTCCAGCAACTTACCTACGCGTAGCGGAGCGGCCTGCAGATAGACATCGTCCTGCCAGGTAAGCCCGGCCCAATAGATACCTTCAGCTTCAGGATTGGCTATGATGGAATCCACCCGGGAACGTAGCCCACCAATCTGCTGCCGTAGAGAAGATATCTCCGCCAGAGAGCTACCCAAATCCGGACTCCTTTTGTCAGGGAGGTCTTCTATCATAGTGCAAAGCTCATCCAGCCCCTTCTCAATGCCGCTAAGCTCGATGTTGAGGTTCTCCCAAGAGGATTCCACCTCCGACCAAAAGGCGTGGCGGCGGACTTCTCTAGTGAACCTCAGGTTGTGCTCATACTCCCCTTGCTCTCCCAGCAGGAGATCCACCAGGTACTTGATAACGCCAAGAAACTGAGCCACGCTGGCTCGCGCCACCTTCCCCTTTTCCAGCAAATCATTGACCTTCTGCTCTATCTCCCTTCGCCTCGGCGAAGCTACCGAAGCAGTGCGCAGGTAACTGCGAAGATGGAACAGAAAGCCTCCTCTATCCCCCAAAGGCTCCAGACACCCGTAAATGTCCCGCCCGTTAATTCGGTACCCCAATTGCTCCGTCGCCCCCCCCTCCAGATGATGAGCCTCGTCTACCACCAGATAGCTGTATTCAGGCAGTATACCCCCGCTCTTTGCCAGGTCAGACAGCAGCAAGGCGTGGTTGACCACTATCAGGTGAGCCCCCTCTGTTTTCCGCCGGGCACGATAGAGAAAGCAGCCCTCGGGGTAATACGGGCAGCGCTCCGTCACGCAGTTTTCCTCTGAAGCACAAACCCTATTCCACAGGTAAGTCTCGTTACCGCCGAGGTTAAGTTCAGCCCGATCCCCATTGCTAGTAGAGGATAGCCAAAACAGCAAACGCAAGAGGAACCTGGTCTCTTCCCAGGGCAATCCGGGGGTCTTACGCCAGGAATTCCATCTCCTGAGGCAGAGGTAGTTAGTGCGTCCTTTAAGCTGGGCCACACGCAGATTGGAGCTTATATTCTGATCCTCGATTCTGCCGAGGGCCGCCAGCAGGTCAGGAATGTCCTTGTTCATCAATTGTTCCTGAAGGTTTATGGTATTGGTGGAGATGACTATAGGGACACTGTTCTGGAGAGCAAAAAACGCCGCTGGCAGCAGGTAGGCAACGGACTTGCCAATGCCAGTGCCAGCCTCCACTATCAGATGCTGCCCATCGTTCATTGCCTCGGCCACCCGCCGCATCATGGAAACTTGCCCCGGGCGGTATTCAAAGCCCGGGAAAGCCTGGGACATAGGGCCAGCCTCACCGAGAATAACTGCCAGTCGGTCTACGTCCAGAGGTTTAAGAACACTTTCGCGGACAAGTGGCCTGCTCTGAGCCAAGTCCATTGCGGCTGGAGCGAAGTCTGCCTCCCACACCTCCCTATCCCAGAGAGAGACCTTACCTGCCTTGATCCTCTCCACCTCCAGGAAGAAAGAGCGCCAAGGCCACTCGCTGGCCATAGTCAGGCGATTGACCTCAGCAACCACAGGAAGATCAAGGCTGGCGACCCTGTCTAGCAGGGCCAGAAACACCCCTTTGGCTGTCACAGCATCGTCTAGAGCCCGATGGCAGACAGGGCAGGGTATGCCCAGTTGCTTCGCCAACGCCTGGAGGCTATATTCGTCCAACTGCGGAAACATGATATTGGCTAGCTCATAGACATCGTAGACGGCGTTAGAGAAGCTCAAGCCCGCGGAGCGGAGGAAATCAAGATCGAAACCGATGTTTTGCCCTACAATAGGGTGGTTTCCGACAAACGAAAGAAGCTGGCCAGCCACAGACGAAAAGAGGGGCGCTGACCCTAGTTCTTCGGCTGTAATGCCGGTGATCAGGCGCACGCGGTTTGGGAGAGGACGTTGCGGATTGACTAAGGTACGAAAAGTGTCAAGGGATTCGTTTCCCCGAAATTTTACTACCCCTATCTCGATGATGCGATCATTTTCCGGATCCAGTCCGGTAGTCTCCAGATCGAGTGCGACACGAGTTTGGGTCATGCCGAAGGAATAACCTTTTGCAAGTCAGATACCAATTCACCCATTTTCATGTTCAAATGGTCTCTGCTAAATAAACCTCTACCTTGTCCTGCTTCAAGCGGCGGTAGATGTCCTCGCCTTGAACTCTGCCCTCAACCAGCGAAAAAAGTGCAGGGCCAGAACCGGCTAAATGAACCTGGGGCGCGCCAGCAGCCAGAAACTGAAGCCGATACTCGTCAAGTCCAGGCAAAGAAGCAAAGGCGATATCGTAAAAGACATTGTGGCACATCTCAGCCTTGATCGTTTCCCTCTTTTTTATCACCTCAACCATCATCCGGGTGTACCCACCATCAGAAAAGTGAGACGGCCTTAGCCTGGCATACATTTCCTGGGTTTTGTTGGCTATCTCGATAGGCGGCTTCACCAGTACAACCCAAGTCTTAACCAAGCGAGGCAATCTGGTTACCCTCTCGCCCCGTCCCTGCACCAAGGCTGTAGTTCCATCGCAGAGAAAGAAGGGCACATCGGAGCCCAGGCTAGCAGCTATATCTCGTAGCTCCTCACGGCTGAGATTCAGCTCCCAAAGCTCATTAACGGCTTGCAGGGTTACCGCAGCATCACTACTACCACCCCCTAACCCGCTGGCCAGCGGAATGCCTTTCTCCAGGGAGACAGAGATCCCCAGCCTCGAACCAGTAGCATCCTGTAGCAGTCTGACCGCCTTAAAGACCAGATTGTTCGGGGAAACAAGCTGGGGAACATTGCAGGCCAAGTGGATATGGTCTTCCAGGCCAAAGTGAAGGGTATCGCACAGGTCGATGGCCTGCATCACACTGGCTATCTCATGATAGCCATCATCACGCCTGCCCAAAACCTCCAAAGTGAGGTTAATCTTGGCACAGGCCTTCTCCAATTTAACCCTGGGTTTGTGCATCCTTGTCATTTACTTCTTCAGACAATCTTGCCCACTCGTCGAGGCCCAGAGTCTCAGCACGGCGCCTCGAGTCTATCATCGCCCTCACTAACATAACGGCTGCCTCCTGTGGAGATACTCGCAGGCCCTGAGCCAAGGAATTACGTAATTGCTTCCGGGGTGCGCTGAAACCAGCCCGCACCACAGCGAAGAACTTGCTGGTTTGGGATACTTTGATCGGGGGCTGCTCGTAAAGCTTGATCCGCAGGATAACGGAGTCAACCTTGGGAGGTGGATAGAAACTTCGAGACGGGACGCGTCCAACGATGGCTGGTTTGCCATAGAACTGGACACTGACAGCCAGTATACTCATCTTTCCAGGCTGAGCCGCAATAGCCTCCCCCACCTCCTTTTGAAGCATAATCACCATTATGGATGGCTTGAGCGATGCCTCCAGGAAATGGCGAAGAATGGGCGAAGTAATGTAGTACGGAATGTTAGCTACCACTTTATAACCGGGGGAAGTGCCTTCAGCCCCGGCAGTGGCCAGAAGCGAAGCAGGATCCGTCTGGAGGATATCAGATTCGATTATGCTGACGTTAGCCATCCCGGAGAGCATTTCTCTCACCGCCGAGGCCATCCCTCTATCTGCCTCAACCGCAATAACCTTCCTGGCCCGCTTGGCTAGCTCTCTAGTCAAGATGCCCAGCCCCGGACCAACTTCAACCACCGTGTCTTCGGCCGTCACCTCTGCCGCCGATACTATGCGGTACAACACCCGCCTATCAATAAGAAAATGCTGTCCCAGGCTCTTCTTCGCTCGCAGGCCGAATCGGTTGATCAAACCCCTTGTCTCTGCAGCAAGCGACCTTGACATGCTCAATACATCCAAAAAATTAGGGTCGTGCACCCACTTTCGACCCTGCCTTGCGGCTTTCCCTTACCTAGCAGCTCCGACCAGGGAAATCTGTGGCACCCAGACGCTGCTATTTACCGCTGCTTCCTTCCGGACCTGACGGGGTTCATAGTGTTCTGCCGCACAGGGCCCAGTCTTCAACACCGCTCAATAGGAGCAGTCCCACAAGGTCAAAGGCCTGGAGTGGGGATTCGGCCCCGCTATAGCGGATTTCGGGTACAGGGCACCGCTAACTCCCCGCCTAGCACGACCCAAAGGCAATAGTAATCCGACCCACCCGCCCCTGTCAACGTTAAACCAAACTGAGTAGACGGGGGCGGATAGGCACTTGCCAAGGTGTAGCTTCAACCTTGAAGATAGAAACCAGAGTACCACCCCAGAAACGCTACCGTTCGAGGAAGGCCCTCCGAACATCCTCCGTTTTGAAGGGACCACCGTGGCCGGAAAGGAAAGTGATCGGTGCATCATCGAGCAGCTTCCTGACGCTCTCCCTCACCTGCTGCTTGTCCGTCACCCACAGAGGATACGCTGGCCTTTTCAGGGCACTAAACCTGCCAATAACCAGGTCCCCAACAATAGCAGCCTCCCCTGGCAGAACTATCGAGATCGAACCTGGCGTATGGCCAGGCGTCCTGACCCACCGGGCCATCACTCCATACTGCTCCAGGTTCCCTTCCTCCCCCTTCAAAAGAATATCGGGGTCAAAAGCCGCCGTTTTCATCCTCTTGATAAAGAAGGCCAAGAACGTTTGGAAAGCATTCTTCGGAGAGACGGCCATGTTGCGCCCCTTGCTGGGGCCCTCAGCATCTAATTCGTGAATGGCAATGGGGGCTCCGGTCTTGGCCTTCAGGCGCAAAGCATTACCAAAATGGTCGACGTGACCATGAGTTAGCAAGATTAAACTGATTCTACGAAGGTTAACCCCCTGCCTGTTGAGGCGCCTGACCAGCCTCCTTCCATTCCAGGGAGAAAGGGTGTCAACCAGAACCGAACTCTCCTTTCCCTGAACCAAGTAAGCTCTACCGCTCATAAAGGTGAGTTCAATTACTGATTGGCTCCTCAATTTCCTTCCCCTAACTGGTCACTGCAGAGCCAGTCTGAGAACTGTCCCGTATCAACTACCCTTCCCTCAACAGCAGGCCAAGAGTTATGGTTCTTCAACGAAAACAGTCAGTTTGAGAGACAACTTGCCTTGTCAAGTCCGTGTCGCCAATCAGTCGTCTTCCAGTGGGTCAACCGAGGCAAAGGCTAGAAACGTGCCCACGGCTAGTTCCGACAGGGCTATGGCGCTGTCCAGTCTGGTGTAGACTCACCCTTTCCAACAAGCTAACCGGATCTCTACCGTGCTCTCTCATGCACCTCGTAGCCCAGGCCCCTCAGTTCCTGTACCACTTTGGAGGGATCACCGGTATCCAGATGGAGGGTGAGATCCTGCTCTCCCGTGTCCGGGTGCGGTATAGTGAACATAGTGACGACCTC
>JBGOXA010000200.1:0-4048 GCA_041478915.1 Dehalococcoidia bacterium | reverse complement strand
GCCGACCCACAGTTGATCGAGGAGGTGCTAGCCAACCTGATTGACAATGCTATCAAGTATTCACCAAAGGGCGGTAAAATAATCATCGCCGGCAGGGCAAGCCACGAAAATGTGGAGGTAACGGTTACGGACGAGGGCATCGGCATCCCGCTGCGCGAAGTGGGACATATTTTTGAACGGTTCCGCAGAGTGAATGATAGCTTCGTGCAGAAGACTCGGGGGGTGGGGCTGGGGCTGTCCATCTGCAAGTATATCGTGGAAGCTCACGGAGGCAGAATCGGCGTGGTAAGCAGGCTGGGCCAAGGATCACAGTTTACCTTTGCCCTGCCTTTGTCATAGGCATTTGAGAACAGGAGTTTGACCTGTAGTTATGGCTACCAATGTGACCATACTGGTCGTGGATGACGAGCCGCGGATGGTTCAGTTCATCACCATGAACCTGGAACTGGAGGCATTCCGTGTTGTCAGCGCCTTCGACGGCTATCAGGCGCTGGAGAAGATGACCAGAGAACTTCCCGACCTGGTCGTCTTGGACATCATGATGCCCGAGATGGACGGCTTCGAAACGCTAAGAAAGATCCGCAAAGTATCCGCGGTGCCAGTTATCTTCCTCAGCGCCAAAGGAGAGGAGTTCGACCGGGTCAAAGGTCTGGACTTGGGTGCCGATGATTACATAGCCAAACCCTTCAGCCCCAGGGAGCTGATCTCTCGTATAAGGGCCGTTCTCCGAAGACTGGAGCCAGTTGCTCCAGCACTTGGTCTGCCAGTCAAAGTGGATGATGATCTGTGCATCAACTTTGAACAGCGAAAGGTCATCGTCCGCGGTCAGGAAGTAAAGCTCAGACCTACGGAGTATCGCCTCCTCTATCAACTGGTGACCAATGCTGGCCGCTTGCTCACCCATGAGACGCTTCTGTCGCGGGTCTGGGGCCCCGAATACAGGGACGAAGACCACTATGTACGGCTCTATATCACCTACCTCAGGCAGAAGATAGAAAAGGACCCCAAGAACCCCAAGTATATTCTCAGTGAGCGGGGGTTGGGCTACCGCTTCAAGGAATTGGCCGCTCAGTAGCGGAATCTCTCTCAACTAGCGTGGGGGCAAGTCCGGGACCTGACCCCCACATGAAGAAGGAGGTTAATTATTATGAGCCACCCAGCAGACCTTGAAACGAGAGTACGAATTCTGCAGGATATTGAGGCCATCAAGAAACTCAAGGCGAGGTACTGGCGTTGCATAGACAAGAAGCTGTGGGACGAATTGGAGGAAGTCTATGCCGCGGACGCCGTTCAGGAGTATGGTAAAGACCGTGTGCAAGGCGGTGGCAAGGCAGTGGTACCATGGATAAGAAAGGGGATAGAAGACGTGGCGACTGCTCATGGCGGGCATAGTCCCGAGATTGAGATAACCAGCGATACGACTGCCAGAGGTATATGGGCGCTCCAGGACTAGTTGGTCTGGAAATCAGGCATGAAGTTGATGGGGTTCGGCCACTATGAGGATGAATATGTCAAAGAAGGGGAGGAGTGGAAGATCAAAAGCACCAAGGTCGTCCGCACCTTTGAAGAGTGGACGGCGGCCAAGCAGTAAGCACAGACTCGTCTCCCCTATTATTGACCTCAAGGTTTGAACCCGAGCACAGGGACTGGACGGGTAGCCTCTTACTGTTTTATTATCCAATAGTGCAGGGAAGGTCGGGAGTCGGGAGTAAGAATATAAAGGATAAGGAGGGTGATCAGCGTGGGTAGACTGGATGGCAAGGTAGCTCTCATCACAGGGGCTGGATCGGGAATCGGGCGCGCCACAGCACTTCTTTTTGCCAAAGAAGGAGCCAAGGTCGTGGTGGCTGACTATGTGCCTCAAGGCGGGCATGAGACAGTGAAAATGATAAAAGAGGCTGGAGGGCAAGCTGTTTTCGTGGAAGTGAATGTGTCCAGGTCTTCCGACGTACAGAAGATGATCAAGCTGGCCCTGGATACCTTCGGGCGGCTTGACATCCTGTTCAACAATGCGGGGATCCAGGGCAACTTCGCCATGACTGTCGACACGCCAGAGGAGGCGTGGGATAACATCATAGCTACCAATCTGAAGGGGGTCTTCCTGGGTTCGAAGTATGCTATCCCGATAATGGTCAAGCAGGGTGGTGGCATTATCATCAATACCGCCTCCACTGCAGGTATTATCGGTCTGCCCGGTTTGCCGGCTTACGGTGCATCCAAGGCAGGGGTAATACAGTTGACCAAGACGATGGCGCTGGAGTATGCCGACAAGAACATCAGGGTCAACTGCATTTGCCCCGGCGGCATAGTAACTCCGATATTCGCTTCCTCCGATGCAGACCATCCGCCGCTATTCAGACAGGCGCAGGCCATGGGGAGACTCGGGCAACCCGAGGAAGTGGCCAAGGTGGCACTGTACCTGGCTTCTGACGACTCCTCTTACGTGACCGGCACATCAGCAGTGGTTGACGGTGGCTGGACAACCGGCATACCGAAGTTCACGCCAAAGAAGCAAGCATAGCTGCGGGGTGCCGTTGGCACATCGATCTGGCATCAAGAGGAGCCATATGGTGCAGATGGGCTTTCCCTTTTGCTCTGCTTGCCCGCAACGGGTTCAAACTTGGTTGCGGGCCCTGATGAGGTTAGTATAATATCGAACAAGATATCGGCTGGAGTAAATAGCCAGGGAGCCAAAAGAATAGCTTTGCTCGGCGCCAAACTGGCTTGAAAAGGCGAACCTTATCTATTGTCACGCGGCAAAGCTCAGGAGGACAGCGATAAAAATCAGGAAGGCCGTCATCCCGGCCGCTGGCTGGGGCACCAGGTTTCTACCAACCACCAAGACCTTGCCTAAGGAGATGCTGCCGCTGGTGGATAAGCCGATTATCCAGTACGTAGTGGAAGAAGCAGTCAGTTGCGGTGTGGAGATGGTGATTATTGTCACCTCCTTGGGCAAGAGAGCTATGGAGGACTACTTCGACCGGAGCGCAGACCTGGAACACTTCTTAGCGCAAAAAGGCCAAACCCAACTGCTAGAGAAGATACGGCAGTTGTCCAGCATGGTGGACATCCGCTACGTCCGCCAAAAAGAGCAGCTTGGACTAGGCCATGCTGTATATGTTGCCAGACAGGTGGTGGGGAACGAGCCGTTCATAGTGATGCTCCCCGATGACCTTTTCGAACAGCAGGGTGCCGTCTTAAAGCGGATGCTGGAAATATTTGAACGATACCGTGGCAGTGTGATCGCTGTCAGGCGGATAGACAGAAGCCAGGTAAGCAGGTACGGCATTATCGAACCCAGAAAAATAGCCGAGCGTGTCTATCAGGTGACGAGTATGGTGGAAAAGCCGACTGTGGAGCAGGCCCCCTCGGACCTGGCAATAGTAGGGCGATATGTTCTGACACCAGAAATATTTGAAGAATTGGAGAGCACACCACCAGGCGCCGTGGGGGAAATCCAGATCACGGATGGCATAGGCCGCCTGCTTCGGACGCAGCCCGTATACGCCTACGAGGTTGAAGGGGAGCATTATGATGCTGGCACTCCTCTGGGCTGGATACAGGCGACTATAGCCCTGGCCTTAAAGCACCCTGAAATGGGGCCGGCAATAAGAGAATACCTGAAGAAACTCCCGCCGTGCTGAACCCGAGCATCACCCCTGGTAGGCACATTCTTGTACCTGGCAACTGGTACTCGTAGCCTAGTGCTTAGTTGCGATAATCCTGTCACGAAAGTGAGCAGAGACCCTTCGCTGCCCCTTCTCCTTCTGTAGGGAAGGATCAGGGCTTCGGCTCAGGGTGACAATGTAGGTGTCCTTCCGCAAGGAAGAGAGGAATCTCGTTTCGCTGATTTCAGCAAGAAGGCATTAGCCATCTACGTCACACGCACCAACAGCTTTTCTCCCAGGGCCAGGAATAGGGCGACCCATTCCCCTGCCACGCCATCCCCTTTTTGCGCCCTTCTCCTAAACCCCGGATAGCCAGTCCACCGCATTTCATAGAACAGGTTCTGCACCCTCCACAGGTTCACTGGGTAGGGCATGGATCG
>JBGOXA010000251.1:0-3318 GCA_041478915.1 Dehalococcoidia bacterium | reverse complement strand
CGCTTTGATAAACGCCATACCTATCCTAGATAAGATGAAATTAGAGGGCGATGAGGCAACAGGTGTGGCTATCGTGAAACGGGCTCTGGAGGAGCCACTACGCCAAATCGCAATAAATGCCGGCATGGAAGGGTCTGTGGCGGTGGACTTCGTCAAGAAGGCCAAGAAGGGCATCGGCTATGATGCTGAGAAAGACGAATATGGCAACATGGTGGAGCGGGGAATAATCGACCCTGCCAAAGTAACCCGGGCTGGTCTGGAGAATGCTGCCAGCATCGCAGCTATGGTCTTGACCACTGAAACTCTCGTCACCGACATCCCAGAGAAAGAGAAGATGCCGCCAATGCCAGCAGGTGGTGGAATGGGTGGCATGGAAGGGATGTACTAAAACAAGCTGAAAGCGCTTAAGATGCTAGTTTAATGTAGAATTAGCTGCGGCTCTCGCCGCAGCTAATTCTTTTTCATATTAATTCAAGAGGGACAGAGTGAAGCAGCTCTAGAGCTTGAGCAGTTTCTCCAGACGCCTCTTGTTGCGAACAGGCCCAACTAGAGCTAGATTGGCCTTGCTAGTAAGGAATAGCTCCTTCGCTACCCTCTGCATATCGCTGGCAGTAATAGCATCCACTATCGACACAACCTCATCCACACTCAGGATACGACCCGTAAGTAACTCCTGCCCACCCATCCAGCCCGATACGCTACGAGTGTCCTCCATGCGCAGCATAAGCCGTCCCTTACCCATCTCCTTGGCCTTGATAACCTCGGCCTCAGGAATCCGGTCATCTCTTAGTCTGATAAGCTCCCGCAGGATAGCCTCTACGGTTAACTCTATCATCTTCGGATCGACGCCAGCGTATATGGCAAGTGAACCCGAATCACGGAAATAGCTAACGTGGCTATGGATATCGTAAGCAAGACCTTTTCGCTCCCGGATCTCCAGGAAAAGACGGCTGCTCATCCCCTCCCCCAAAACCACATTCAACAGGTCGAGGATAAAACGGTCCGGGTGCTGGTTAGATAAGCCGCGAACTGCCAGACAGAGGTGAACCTGCTCTGTCTTTCTTGGCTCAACCTTAAGGCGAGGGGCATCCTGGCTGTCTTCGGCAGGGAACCAATCTCCTGCTACCCTCACAGGCCAGTCTCCAAAAGCTTTGACAACAGAATCTACCACCTCAACATGGCTGATGTCGCCTGCAATGCCAATTACAGAATTACCTGGAAGGTAAAGGCGAGACATATGGCCGAGAATCATCTGGCGATTAATCGCACTAACCGTATCTTTGCTTCCAGCGACATCACGCCCTAAGGCCTGGTTGGGCCACACCACCTCGTCTATAATGGTATCCACCCTGCTTTGGGGAGAATCCATGCTCATATTCAGCTCTTCGATAATGACTTTGCGTTCGTTCTCCATCTCCACAGGATCGAATTTAGAATGGCGAAGCATGTCGACCAGCAAGTCCAAAGCCACAAGGTAATGGGGGCGGGCCACCTTGACCCAGTATACTGTCAACTCCTTATCAGTTCCACCATTGAGGACACCCCCAACACCGTCTATAGTCTCGGAGATTTCCTTAGATGTGGGCCGTCTCTCGGTGCCCTTGAAACAGAGATGCTCCACAAAATGGGATAATCCAGCCTGCTCGGGGAGTTCATACCTTGATCCAGCACCGATAAAGATGCTGATGCACACCGAACGTGTATGGGGCATTTCGCTGGTAACTATCCGCAGCCCATTGTCCAGAACTGTCTTTTGATACACGGACATTCCTACGTCTTCCTAGTACAGAATAGCACAAAAGGGGCTTACGCCCCACTGACAGCATTTTAACGGGCTACTGAGACGCTGTCAAACTGCTTCCGACAAGGTTGGTTATTAATTCTTTTTCAACCCCCTTTGTCCCCCAGTCTTGGGAGATAAGGGCGCATGCCATGCGCCCCTACATTTGGGGGGACACCCCCTCTGCACTCCCCCATTAGTAAACAGCCTTTTTGACACTTACCTTGCGGGCTATGTTATTATGGGATAGGAGAACGCGATGTCGGGCCGCGGAGGCTTGATTTAATGGAAGAATTGCTGAAACAGGCGAAGAAGGCGGCTGAGGAGGCGGAGGTATTCTCGGTCTCGCGCAGCGAGACCGATGCTGTCTTCGAGGCGAACCGCTTGAAGCAGGTGGTGACGCGTGAGACGTCGGGCAGGGCGCTGCGCCTGATCAAAGGGGGCAGGATAGGGTTCTCGGCTACCAATAAGGTAAATGGTACGAAAGAGCTGGTGGAGATGGCGCTGGAGATGGCCCCCTTCGGCGCTGAGGCCAAGTTCGAGTTCCCCTCGCTTGAGCGCTATTCCAAGGTTGAGGTGTATGACTCGAAGGTGGAGAAGGTCACCGAGGAACAGATGGTCGAGCTTGGGCAGTCGCTAGTCGACAAGGTAAGGGCGCATACGCCGGAGATAGTATGTCAGGGCGGGGTGTCCAAGAACATCCTTTCTGTTGAGATATTGAACTCCCGAGGTGGGAAGGCGATTTACAAGAAGAGCGTGTTCAGTCTAGCTGTCGAGGGAGTGTTCATTCGGGGCACCGATATGCTCTTCGTGGGTGACAGCGAAAGCTCGTGCCATCCCGTCACTGACCACAAGACTGTATCTGGTAACGCCATAGAGCAGCTGGAGAGGGCTAAAGAGACCGCTCCCTCAATTGAGGGGAAGCTGCCGGTGATTTTCACACCGCTGGGTGTAGCCAGTACGCTGCTTATGCCTATCGCGATGGCGGTGAATGGGAAGACTGTGCTGCAGGGCGCATCGCCACTGGGGCATAGAAAGGGCGAGCAGGTCTTCGACAAAAGGCTCTCCATCTGGGATGACCCTACTATAGAGTACCGTCCGGGTAGCAGGTTCTGCGACGACGAGGGGGTGCCAAGCCAGCGTACTCCGCTCATCGCCAAGGGTGTGGTGGCGGACTTCCTCTATGACCTCCAGACTGCCGCGCTGGCAGGCACTAAGAGCACGGGCAGCGCTTCGAGAAGCCTGGCCAGCCTGCCCAGTCCGTCGCTGAGCGCCATAGTCATTGAGGAAGGAAGTACCAGCTTCGAGGACATGCTGGCTGATATCAAGGACGGGCTGGTGGTCGAGGAGCTCATGGGCGCCTCCATGGGGAATGTGCTGGGTGGTGATTTCTCAGGCAATGTGCTGCTGGGCTACAGGGTGAAGGATGGCAAGCTGGTGGGGCGGGTGAAGGACACCATGGTCACGGGGAATATCTACGAGGCCTTGAAAGAGGTCACAGCTATTGGAAACAAGGTGAGGTGGGTAGGTGGCGTGGT
>JBGOXA010000129.1:0-5617 GCA_041478915.1 Dehalococcoidia bacterium | reverse complement strand
AGGCCGGTGCTTGGTAGGCAAAGAAGGTTCTCAGAGCCTCAATGAGACGTTCTGGCTGGGCGACATCTTCATCGAAGGCCTGCCTGGCATCCTGCCAGATGACGATGCGCTTGGGAGCCTGGAAAAGGATGTTATCCCTCGGGTATCCGGCGGCGAACTTCTTCTTGATTTCCTTTTCGAGGTCGTCATCAGTGTCCTTTGCTTCCCAGACACCATGAACAAGATTGAATGCGTCTACCACTGCGCCATCAACACGGATTGAATGTCCATTGCGCCTCATGCCATGCTTTTCAACAAGTGTCCAGTTGAACTGGCGGGCGCAATGGCGAAGCAATGCCGCAAACGCAGGGGATACCGCACCTTCGTGAGAAGCTCCAAGCGCCGAAAGACTATTGATTGCGTCGTAGTAGTCTTTGACTGCCTTATGATTTGCCTTGAGATTCAGAGTAGTCATAGCTTAGGGTGTTTAGATTGTTCTCTGATAGGGGCTGTCTCTGGCGACATTATACCACGCCAAGTTCAGCTTAGGTACAAAGGACATGTTTCACTCTTGCGTCTATTCAAATCTTGTTGGCTTTGAATACATACCAGGTCCCAACTGCTTTGGCGACCAGATGCCCCTTGCTCACCACTTCAGCTTCTAAAGTAGCCAGGTTGTTGCTCTTATGGATGAGTCTCGCAGTGCATGAGAGGCTGCCAGATGTCACGGCTTCAAAGTAGACAATGTCCATTCCTATGGTTGTGCCCCATTCATCCTCACTTAAAGAGGAGTAGAGTGCCCCACCCATAGCACCGTCCGCCAATGAGTATATAGCTCCCCCGTGCACTGACTTCAATGCTTGCCTGGAGTTCATCAGCTTATCGCTGACCTCCAGTAAGCAGTCACAATGCCCCCCTTCGGCTTTGTAATACTTCCAGCCTATCAGTTCTTGAAATGGGGTAGTCGTTTCCCGAAGTCTTACCCTGCTCGACATGAACCACCTCCATTCATAGGTATACCCTTGTCATAGCCCGGCTTCACGATCGGCATCTTTTGCCGAGATTATACTAACCCGACCTCAGCTTGGAGGCAAAGGGTGGCTTGTAACAAGATCATTCATCGACGTATTCGTGTCATTCTGATCCTTCTGCAAGGAAGGAGAAGAATCTCTGAGATTCTTCGTCGTTCTTCCCTTTGGGAAGAGCTCCTCAGAATGACATTAATAAACAACCTCAGGGCTTAAGACACCACTCGACAGCGCCGGCGACGGTCAAGCCATGGAAAAGCCTAACCAAAAGGGGAGAAATTGAGTAGCTCAAACACGACGCCACCAACCTTGTCGGTACTGAAGTAGGCGAAGGCTCCCTCACCAAACCTCCCCTGGAATATCGGCTCAATACCCTCCTGGGTCAAAGCAGCTAGCGCCCTATCGAAATCGTCTACTTGAAAGCCGAGATGGTGGACTCCTTCTCCCTTCTTCTTACGAAACTCCGTGTAGGGTGTTTCACCTTCCAAATCTTGAAACAATTCGATTACCATAGAGTCTAACCGAGCGGTGGCGACCTTAAATCGGCCACTGCCCGGCTGACCCCGAAAGGTGAACGGGAGCATTTTCATGTCCACTTCTTGAACCTGGAAGGGGCCCCACCCGAAGATAGAGCCGTAGTACTCCATGGCTTGATCCATATCCTTTACCACAATGCCGAGGTGGCTCGGCGGGGGTAGTTTCACTCTGGGTTCTTTAGGTTCTGTCATCTCTGCACCTCCTAGGCTGAGATTATACCATCCCAAACTCAGCTTGGGTGCAAAAAGAGAGGCTTATTCGAAGATAGCCTCAGGCTGTACGAGACGATGGTACAGGGGCAGGGTGGGGTGGGGCGGAGGCATATTGGTTCTTTGACCCTTAATAACAGTTCGAAGTCTTGCAAGGCACCTGTGTCGCAACTGTTACCACTGTGCTCAAGGGAGGTTTATTCGGCTTGACAATTTTGGGTGGCGAATACAGAGACAAATGTTGGGAATGGCAGCCTCTGCCTTTGGAGCTTCAGTTTCGTAGAAACGTGCGCATGATACGACCTATTGCCAGATTCAATGATATTTGGGTTTCACCCGCGTTTTTGCTTCAACTTGGCCACCGGCATCCCGCCATTCTTTATACACCCTCTTGGAATGAGCTGGGTTGTAAATATCCTCTTCGTAGGAGAACAAGCCGTTGCCGGCGTAGATAATGCGACTCCAATTGTCAAATGAAAACTTCTTGTCGGGATGTGGGTAGATATTTTCCACACAGAAAACTATTGCATCATTTTCTTCATCGATGGCATACCACTTCCAGGGGAAAGTCATGTGTGGAGCAGGTGCCTGTACGTCAATAATCCACTTTTCAATCTCTTTGCGGCCATGAAACTCACCATAGGCATGTTCAACATAGTAGGCGTCTTCAGTGAAAAGTGCTGCCCAAATTGACCAGTCACCTGTTTCTGACGCTCTAGCATGAGCTTTGTTGTAAATCTTAATCGCTTCCTCCAGCTCTTTGCGCGTAAACTTACCCATCGTATTCCTCTTTCACTATGATTTGTTTATGACCAATAGTCATGGCAACACTGCAGACAAGAAACAAGAGAACCTCTTCAAGCTCATTGCCCTCTCCGAATACGTCCTGGCTGACTTTCAGTATATCACGCTCTATTATATGCACCACCCCAAACTCAGCTTGGACGCAGAGTGAGGCGTTGTTGCAGCACTGCACCAGGGGCATGAGGTTTGAAGACAACCTGAGGTTCTACAGACTCCCTGCGGTCTTCAAGGGCCGTGGCTGGTGCTGGCGCGGCCTAGCTATCGAAGCCCAGCCACTTGCTGCCGCCCGGCGGCAGCACTTCCATAGGTTCTCCGGCGAGCTTGGCTGCCAGGGTCGCCTTGAGCACTTCCAGTGGGACCCTGATCTGCTTCAAAGAGTCCCTATCCCTGATGGTCACCTGGCGGTCGTCCAGGGACTGGAAGTCGATGGTAACGCAAAACGGGGTGCCGACTTCATCCTGGCGGCGGTAGCGCCGGCCTATGCTCTGGGAGTCGTCGTACTGGGTGACGAAAGCTCGGCGCACTTCGCCGTAGACTTCCTTCGCCAGGGGCAGGAGCTTCTCATTCCGGCTGAGAGGCAGGACAGCCACCTTGATCGGGGCGAGAGCGGGATGAAGCCGGAGCACCACTCTTTTCTCCTTCTCTACCACCTCTTCATGATAAGCGTCCAGGAGAAAGGCCAGGACGGAGCGGTCTACCCCGGCGGAAGGCTCAATAATATAGGGCGTGATGCGCTCCTGAGTCTCCTCGTCGAAATAGCTCAGGTCTTTCCCGCTGTATTTGGCGTGCTGAGCAAGATCGAAGTTGCCCCGGTTAGCGATCCCCTCCAGCTCCGACCAGCCCATAGGGAAAAGGTACTCAATGTCGTAGCAGTCGAGGGCATAGTGGGCCAACTCATCCTGGCCATGCTGGCGGAGGCGGAGGTGTTCCCGGTTTATCCCCAGCTTCACATACCAGTTGAATCTCTCCTGAAGCCAGTATTGGAACCACTCCTTATCCGTTCCCGGCTTGACGAAGAACTCCACCTCCATCTGCTCGAACTCCCGGCTTCTGAAGATGAAGTTCCCGGTGGTGATCTCGTTGCGGAAGGCTTTACCTGTCTGGGCGATGCCGAAGGGGATCTTCTTTCGGGAGGAGTTAAGCACATTCTCGAAATTGACGAAGATGCCCTGGGCGGTCTCCGGACGGAGATAAACCATGGCGGCTTCGCCTTCCACCGGCCCCATGAAGGTCTTGAACATCAGGTTAAACATGCGGGGATCGGTCAGTTGGCCGCCACAACTGGGGCATTTGTTATCTTTGCTATCTTTCAGGTCATCGGCACGGAATCTCAAGTGGCAGGACTTACACTCTACCAGGGGGTCGGCGAATTGCTGAACGTGGCCGCTGGCTACCCACGTCTGAGGGTGCATCAGGATGCTGGCATCCAGCCCCACCATGTCGTCCCTCTCCTGCACCATGGCTTTCCACCAGGCCTCCTTGACGTTGCGCTTCAGCTCCACACCCAGCGGGCCATAGTCCCAGCAGCTACCCAGTCCGCCGTAGATTTCGCTTGACTGAAAGATAAAACCACGCCTCTTGCTCAGCGAGACGATCTTCTCCATATCAACACCGCTTGTCTGTGCCACTTGTCTCCGCTCCTCCTTCAAGCTATTGGACTAAACTTATCAACTTTGCCTTCCAGTGTCAAAAGGTTGACAGAGGGAAGGCAAATGAGGAAAAATGTAGCTATGATTATCAAAGGCCTGGAGGTAGGGCCCTTTTTTTCTAACTGCTACATCGTAGGGTGTGAGAAGACCAGGGAGGGGATGATCGTCGATCCTGGCGCGGAGTCAGGGCGTATCCTGAGAGCGGTTGGCGAGCTGGGACTGTCCATCAAGCTTATTGTGGCCACCCACACGCATGCTGACCATATCGGTGCTCTGGCCAAGGTCAGGGAAGCCACCGGAGCACCCTTTGCCGTTCACGAGGCGGAGGGATCGAAGGAGGCGCTGCGGGCCTCCAGTCAGATGCTGGCCTCTTTGCTGGGTGGACCTTCTCGCCCCACCCCCCAACCGGATAGGCTGTTGCACGACGGGGACATCATCGAGATTGGGGAGCTGCGTTTTACTGTCCTCCATACCCCGGGACACAGTGCTGGCGGCATCTCTATCATGGGGCATGGGGTGGTGTTCTGCGGAGATACCCTGTTTAACCTCAGCATAGGGCGGACGGATTTCCCTGGCGGCGATTACCAGGTGATAATGGACAGCATCCACCGCAAGCTGATGGTCTTGCCTGATGAGACGAGGGTCCTTTGCGGACACATGCAGGAGACTACCATTGGCTTCGAGCGTCAGCGGAACCCCTTCGTGCTGGGCCTGTATTAGCTTGCGGGTGACCCATCGGAGCTGGAGCTAGCGTCCCTTAAACTGGGGCTTCCTCTTCTCCATGAAGGCTTGCACGCCTTCTTTATAGTCCTCGGTGCTGGTGCATACCCTGACGGCGTAGTTCTCATAGTCCAGGGCACCCTCTATGTCGGATCGGAGGCCTTTGTAAACGCCGTATTTGGCCAGTTCCAAGGGAATAGGTGGGTTAGCGGCTATCTTGGCCGCCAGTTCCGTGGCGGTCTTCATCAAATCACCGTGCGGGACGACACGGCTGACCAGGCCGATTCGGAGGGCCTCCTGGGCATCGATGACATCTCCGGTGTAAAAAAGTTCCAAGGCTTTCTCTATTCCTACTATTTGAGGCAGAAGAAAGGTCGCCGCACCATCGGGGACAAGTCCCCTGTTCACCCAGGCACAGGCAAATCTCGCCTTCTCCGAGGCTATCCTTATGTCGCATGCGGTTATAAAGGACACCCCCATCCCAGCGGCCACACCGTTTATGGCGGCTATAGTTGGCACTCTGAGCTGCCTGAATAGAGCCACCTGGTAGCCCATTCGCCGCGTCACTTGGCGGCGGGTTACTTCCTGGTGCTCTCCGGCGATGCGTGATGCCATAACGCTAACGTCTACACCAGCACAAAAGGCCCGGTCCCCTGCTCCGGTGAGGACAAGCACCCTAACGTCGTCGTCT
>JBGOXA010000333.1:0-2528 GCA_041478915.1 Dehalococcoidia bacterium | reverse complement strand
TGGGATACCAGGTACGATGCTTCCAGGGAAATACCTGGCTACGAGTGGGTCAGAGAAAAAGGAGCAAAGCTAATTGTGGTTATTATGCCCCAAAGTGGCCCGATGTTGATGCCTTTCGCAGCCAGGGACAAGGTGCCGATAGCTGCCCTGAGCTGCCACAGGGATACGCTCAGTCCCCCGGGGTGGGTGTTCAACCTGTCGAATTCCTCAGATATGCATGTGAAGACCCTATTGAAATGGATCAGCGAAGAACACTGGGACTACAGCCAAGGGATTCCTAAGCTTGGCTTGGTGGGTTGGCAGGAGCACCTTATCATGGCGGTAGACGAGGCGATGGAGGAGTATGCCCAGGATAATCCAAGCAAGTTCGATTACGCCCATAGCCGCATTGTTCCCTTTGGCCAAATAGGGTGGGCTGGTGAAGTGGAGGCGTTGAAAGACTGCGATTACGTAGTTGCGATCGGTTTTCCCATGGGCAGTATTATTCGGGAGTACCATGGGAAGGGTTACACAGCGACGTTTATTGATCCCAGCGCCGGTGCAGGCTCTTACCGAGGTTTCCTGGTGGACATGCTAGGTTATGAAGGCCTTGATGGCACCCTCACTTCCAACTCAGCGCCCTTCTGGACTGATGACACCCCTATCGTTCGTCTGGCTAGGCAGCTTCTGGAGCAATACCGCCCCGGACAAGCTGAGGACGTGATTTATGCCGGTCTAGCTTATGTGGGTGGGGTGCATAATCTGCTTAATACCTTTCAGATTTTGGCCAATACCATAGAAGCGGTAGGGGCAGAGAACTTTACCGGTCAAGCCTATTATGATGCAGCGATAAAGTACGAGACCTCAGGTCCCTTGTGGGAAGGCTACCCTAAGTGGGAGTTCACGGATACCAAGCGGTACCTGGTAAATAACGTCATCATATCTGAATTCAGCGCCGAAGCCCAGGACCTGGTGAACCTGAGTGGCTGGTTGCCTTTGATAACAGACTAAGGAGAGGGCCAAGAACAGGCACTGACTGAATCGGAAAGGGTGATGCTAGTTTTCCCCAGGTCTGCTTTCGGGCCACCTTTGCTTCCACTCGCTCCGGTGGTAAAGGCAGATGACTGCCCACTGCCTGGAACCAGAGATATGGAAAGAAGAGGCTTGAGCCTTTTCACCATCTCTTGAAAAGCAGGATTAAAAGGAGGTAAGAGTGATTACCAAATACGACGAACTTTTCTGCCACCAGGTGGTGTCTACCTTTGACCGTCCTGGGACCAGCGCTCGAGAATGGACGGAGAGGGCATGGGGCTTGGTTTTCGACATCGCCGGGACAGCGAATCTCGCTTTTGGGTTCGGCTACTACCCCAACCGCAATGTCATGGATGCCTTCACATGCTTCACCATCCAGGGTAAGACACAATATATCGTCCGGGCCTCCCGCGAGCTCCGTCCCGATATAGATATCTTCAAGGTGGGCCCCTTCTCTTACGAGGTAGTCGAGCCACTGAAGAAAGTGCGCTATACCCTGGGTGAGAATAAGTATGGCCTCAGCTATGATATAGAACTTGAGGGGACCAGCCCTCTCCACGAGGAGGAGCCTGGCCAGCAATGGGTCAGCCGCGGCAGGTTGAAGGAGGACATTAAGCGCCTGGCACAGTCCGTAAGGCCCAGCGGCTGGATAAAGGCTGGCGGGGAGACTTTCCAGGTCAATAGAAAGGCATGGGCGGGGTTGAGAGACCGGTCCTGGGGTGTCAGGATGGCCGGTGCAGACTTTATAGAGACCGGGGTGCAGCCCCCTGAGATATATGATGGGCAGCTATTCAACTTCGTCCTCATGCAGTTCAAGAAATGGGGGGCCGTCTTCCACATAAGAGAGATCTGGGATGACAAGCTTGGTGTGGTACGGCCCTGGCATTTCAGTGGTGGGATTTTCTATCCCTTTGGAAGCGGTAAGGAGGAGGTGGAGCTGGTGAGCGTAGAGCACCACTACCAGTTCCATAACGACATCCCTGAACAGCCGCGACGGTTTAAGGGGGGTAGTGTAATTCTCAATGGCATTGATGGCACCAGGAAAGAGGTTTCCATACGTCCCATCTCTATCTGCTACCAGGCGCCGGGCGGCTATGGTGGCTACTACCAGGGGTTTATCCACGGCCTGTGGATGGGGCCTTACTGGATAGATGGGTACAAGCTGGACCTGAAGAACCCAGAGGCGTTGGGCGAAATCTGGGGTTACTGTGATTATGGGTCTGAATTCCGCTGTGGCAGGGAGATTGGCTACGGCACCACCGAACTGATGGTCGTCGGGAAATATCCCAAGTACGGATATCAAGGCTACTAAGAGGGTAGGCCAACAGCAGTGATGGCCTGTTCTGCGGCATTGGGAGTAAGGTGTTCGATTCAGGTTCTTCGGCGCCATTATTGGAAGCTTGTTGCATAATCCGGCAAGAAACCCCCAGGGAGGATATAGAAGATGATTTCTCAGGAGTTAGACCTGGCTGATTTGCGGTCAAGGCTTATAGCCTGGCTACAAGGAAAGATGCCTC
>JBGOXA010000247.1:0-3381 GCA_041478915.1 Dehalococcoidia bacterium | reverse complement strand
CATCTTCGTTATGCAGTCCGACAGCCTCAGCTACAAGGCTGATGAAACCTTTGATTTCACAGCGATACTGACCATCCAGAGACTCAAGACGATTCTCTGTCGGCCGCATAAACAAAGACAAGGAGGTCACAAAGCCGTGCTTTAGACAGAACCCCTTAGCCTGTTGAACATGCCAGGCAAGACACGTTCCATCTCCTCTAAGCTGTAATCGCTGGCGTCAATATAGTCCCGAGCCTCAGCTAGCACCTCAGCTGGGGACCCGCAACGCATATATTTCCTAAATCTATCCTCGTTATGCACCCCGACAGCCTCAGCCACAAGGCTGATGAAACTTCGGACTTCACAACGATAGTGATGCTCCACAGGCAGAAAACTGGCGTGGCAACCTATACAAGTGGTAGCCAAAATATCGGCGCCTGCAGCATCAGCCTCCCGCAGCGGGGCCCGACGCATGTGTTCAGTTATCTCAGGACGAGTATGAACGGCAAGGCCTCCACAGCAGAGGTTGTTCTCCCTGTTATGTTCCATCTCTACAAGAGTAATACCAGGGATAGCCCGGAGCAGTTCCCGCGTCACCTCATAGTTTCCGAAACTAGTCACACCGCAGCTATCATGCACAGTAACCACCTTGTCTACCCTTTGCGTAAATGGAATCTTGCCCAGGTTCTCCACCAGAAAGTCAGGCAACCAAGAAGTCTCGAAGGGAAGGGGACTGGGAAACCCAGGCATTACCCCACTGCACCTTGCTTGGCAACCATGGCACAAGAACAGAGCCTTCTTGGGATGGAACGCGGCGATATTGGAGACGAAAGTCTCGCCCAGACTCTCCATCGCTTCCAAATCACCTCGTAGAATAGCGGACAGCCCACAGCAAATCTCGCCACCTCCCAAGGTGGCGAAACTTATCCCCATCATGTCCAAGACACCTACAACATCAAGCAAGACATTAGGATGACAGGTACCTGAGCAGCTAGCCCAGAAAACTACATCGACAGGCTCAGGCTTGGCTGGGGCCTTCTTTATCCAGCGCATCTCTGACGGCTTAACCTGGAGAGCATGAAACACGTTCGCCAAGCCGTAACGATTTCCGACCGTTTGGAACACAGGCGGAGGTGGTTTCTTTCCTGCACTAACCATCTTAGGAAGCGCTAACATAAAGGCGAGACGAGGTATTAGCCCCTCTGGACACGCTTTGACGCAGGTGTTGCACCCCCACGTGCAGCTGACCAGCATTTCACTAGCTTCCTCGGAGACCTCGCCTCCTTTGAGTAACTGCACCACTTTCTCTATGATAGCCTGTGGTCCCCTATTGGCGCACTTCGTCAATGGAAAGAGGGGACAGGCCTGCAAGCATTCTCCACAGATGGTACACCTCTCCACGAAGTCCTTTGTCATGTTGTCATAGAATTCCGTCATTTCACCATGGCTTACTGGCAACATTTGCTACCTCCTACTGTGACAAGGTTATGCCAAGGATAGCTTCTATGATTTACCAATTCAACTGCCCATGCCGAGATTGTTTGGCAACTATCCTAAGAACAAAAGATACTCTAATAACCCGAAGGGCAGAGTTCCACGGGCTTCGCCCGTGGGTGAATGAGAATTCGCCCATGGTGCGTCAAGCAAAGCTTATTTTTGAGAAGCGCCACGGGCTCTGCCCGTGGGTATCTACCTGGGATTTCCAATTTCACCGTATTCGCCACGTTGGAGCTTAGAGTGTTATCGAACCAGCCCCGTATAACCGGGCCAATGTGTAACGCGCTACTGCTGAACACAAAGATTATGAAACATGAGGACGTCTGAGGCTGTCCCTCCCTTCACTCTAGGTTATGCAGCCAGTCATCGAGCCTTACCAGACTCTTTGTCTTGGCGTCGAATTTGTATAGCACGAAGTCATCCACCAACCACCGTTTGGTTTCACTAAAGCCCCACTGAGGGTAGCCTTCCCACAATGGCCCCGATGTCTTGTAATTCACGGCCGCATCGTAATAGGCCTGACCATCAAAGTTCTCGGCCCCCACCTTTGCCACTGCCTTCGTCAAAATATCGAACATGGCAACTATCTGGACAACCACACCGACATAACCCGCACCCTTTGCTATTATGTCTTCGGCTTGGCCAGGGCGGTATTCGTGAAGAATCTCTTCAGCCAGATTCACTAGCGGAAATGGTTCGTTCCATAGGGGAGCGGGGTTGGTAGACAGCGTCCCGTCAAGGCCTTGCCAACCTATCATGTCCACCAGAAAACCCAGGTAAGCAGGTGCACTGCACGAATCAACGACCGTTGCGGTGTATCCCTTGTCTCGGTACGCCTTGAGAAAATAAGCGAGTGGCGTGCCGAAGCAAGACACATAATCGCAGTCTTTCAGCTTCTCTGCCGCGCCACTCATGGACATTTCGCCCATGGGAGACAGGAAAGCGCCAACCCATTCAAACTTATCCGGATGAGCCTGGCAATATTCCTTCACCGCCTTCTCTACGTCTCTGGTGTAGGCATCGCTCCAGCCTGCAAGGCCAAGCTTGGGAATTCCTTCGGTGTAATCCCAGTGGCTTTCGCTGACCCACTTCAGGGTGACCTTGAAGCCCCAAGAAGCAGGGCAATTGAAACAAAATACCCATCCCGGAGGTTCTATCTGGGCCGTGGTCGCACTCATGTTGGTAACCACGACCTTGTCCCTCTCTGCAAAAGGCTTCAGTATCTCTCCACTGTTGCCGTAAACAGTGACAACTAGCTTCGCCCCACGGCTTCTAACCCAGTCATAGCCGGGCACTTCCCGGGAAGCATCATAGTGAGTATCCCAGCTGGCTAGTTTCATTTTCACCCCAGGGATAAGTCCATTTTCATTGTAATACCTAATTACATCCTCCAGCGCATAATGAATAGTTGTCACCGCAGGTGCCGCTGGCCCTGTGAAGTCGGTGATTTCTCCGATGGTGATAGTGACCTTGCCTCCCCCTTTGCCTCCATCACAACCCCAGCCAAGTGTAGTGACCAGAGCCAATGCCAAAAGTAGAGCCATTGCCCTCTTCCAATTACCCTTCATCTCTTGTACCCCCTTTCTACTCCGAAAGCAGTCACACTATAATCCTCTTCGCTGTAGCCCGCTCGCGTGTGACAGCTTCACGCTCAACCTTAAGGCTTCCCGTTTCTCATTTCTCGATACTGAACTCCCACTGGCAGGCAATTTCGTCCGGGCTTTGTCGAGGAGGCGTTTTCAATGCCCTTATCTGGATGGCAGGATTAACAACCTTGGCATATTTCTTCATGGCCTCAAGCTCCAGCCATTGACACACATCAGGTATCTTCTGGGGGTTTTGCTGCTCCACGCGGGTCAGCGCTGGACAATCGTAGACAGTGAGCACACCAAGATCGTTGTTCTT
>JBGOXA010000282.1:0-3030 GCA_041478915.1 Dehalococcoidia bacterium | reverse complement strand
TCGATATTCTATCCGTCATTCTAACGATATGAGCAGAGAAACCTGGGATATCAGGAAGTTGCAGGCTGGAGGGCCAACAGGATGGAATTATAGAGGCTCCTGTAGCCCAGGTACTTAGGAGGACAATCTAGCGCCTATGGATGCTTTTTGGACTGGCCAGATATCATACATACAAGACATCTTTAAGCCGGTAATAATAGCCACTCTGATACTCAGCCCCATCCTTCTGGCTCTTTTTGCCCTCGGTCTCTACAGGCGGCTGCTGCTTTGGCGCGTGGGCAGGCAAGACAATCGCACTGGTAACATCTTTACTCGCATCAAAACCACCTTGGCGGTATCCTTTGCCCACCTGCGCTTTCTGAGTGAAGCCTACCCTGGCTGGATGCATTTCCTCATTTTCTGGGGAGCGGCCTTGATAATAGTGAGCAAGCTAATTCGGCTGCTCTCCTACCCTATAGGTATTCACAACCCGCCGCAGGACGTTTTCCTGTATGCGTCCCTGGCCTCCGAGATTGGTGCCCTAATGATTATCCTTGGCGGCGCACTGGCCCTGTACCGAAGGTACGTCACCAAGCCCACTCGCCTGGATACCAAGCCCGATGATACCCTGGTCTTCCTGTTCGTCTTTCTCATCCTGCTCACCGGCTTCATGATCAAAGGCTATCGCATTGCTACCAGTGACGTGCAGCCTACTAATTGGGCCATCTGGTCACCCGTTGGCTATGGATTCTCCAAGCTCTTCCCCACCTTCGTCACGCAGTACAGGAACGAAATCCTGGTATGGCACCGAGTGCTGTTTCATACCGTAATAGTCTTCGCCTTCGGGGTCTACGTCTTCGCCACCCGCTCCCGCATACAACATCTGTGGCTGTCGCCAGCGAACGTATTCTTCCGTTCGCTGAGACCCAAGGGAGCGCTCGTTCCCATAGACCTGGAAAAGGCTGAGGTGTGGGGCGCCGCCAAGATTGAGGACTTCACCTGGAAGCAGTTGCTGGACCTCGATGCTTGCACCCGGTGCGGCCGCTGCCAGGACAACTGTCCCGCTTACCTCAGTGGCAAGGCCCTTTCTCCCAAGAAGGTGGTGCAAGACCTGAAGACGCATCTCAACGAGGTATATCCCTATCCCTTCGTCAAGAAACCTGTGGAAACGCGACGCGACATGCTCAGCGAGGCCATCACAGAGCAGGTGATCTGGGACTGCACTACCTGCCGTGCCTGCCAGGAGGCATGTCCCATCTATATCGAGCACATCGACAAGATAGTAGACATGCGTCGCAATCTGGCATTGGAAAGGGCCCAGTTCCCTGAATCGGCACAGCAAGCCTTGACCAGCCTCCAGTCCAGAGGACACCCCTGGAGAGGCACCACCGCCACCAGAACAGACTGGACTGCCAATCTGGGGATAAAGGTATTGTCGGAGAACGCCAATATAGACCTGCTGTATTGGGTAGGCTGCACGGCAGCCCTCGAGGAAAGAAACATAAAGGTGGCCATTGCCATGGCCAAGGTCATGCAAGCCGCCGGAATCAACTTCGGGATACTGGGGGTGGAGGAGTCCTGCTGCGGCGATCCTGCCCGCCGGATGGGCGATGAATACCTGTTTCAAACCCTCTGCCAGAAGAATGTTGAAATCCTGAAATCGTACAACGTCAAGAAGATCGTGGCCAGTTGCCCCCATTGCTTTAACACCCTGAAGCATGAGTACCCGCAGTTCGATGGCCACTTTGAAGTTATTCACCACTCTCAGCTCATCGCCAGTTTGATCCGCGAGGGCGCGCTAAAGCTGGGCAACATAGACAGCCTGAAGGTAGCCTATCACGACTCATGCTATCTGGGACGCCACAACGACATTTATCAGGAGCCCAGGCAAATCCTGGACTCCATTAAGGGAATAAATAGGGTGGAACTGGCCCGGAGCGGGCCAAGAGGCTTTTGCTGCGGCGGCGGCGGCGGGCACATGTGGATGGAGGAGCCTATCGAGCAGCGAGTCAACATAAGGCGCACCGAGCAGGTACTGCAAGCTAAGGTGCAATGTGTGGCCACGGCCTGCCCTTACTGTCTCTCGATGTTTGTAGATGGCCTGAAGGCCAAGGAGGCAGAAGAATCAGTAAAGGCGATGGACTTGAGCGAGCTAGTGGCCCAAGCCCTGGAGAAAAAGCCCACCGATTAACATTTCCGCCTCTAGCTGAATATACATCCCGCCTTTTCAAGACTGCCGACGGGGACTGTGGGATGCGGTGGGGAATTGCCACAGGTTGGATAACCTACTTTTTTGGCCGTGATATAATTGGGTTTGATGGAGATAACGATGGAATATACGGTCGTGATTAGAAGGGCACCTGATGGATTCTACATAGCCAGTTGTCCTCTCATTCCAGAAGCGCACGCTCAAGGTAAGACCTACGAGGAATGTATGGCTAATATCAAAGAGGTGCTTGAACTTTGCCTGGAATACCGCAAAGAGCGTGGTGAGGAGATCCCTGAGGAAATTGGTACAAAGCAAGTCACAGTTACCATATGACAAGGCTGCCTCCACTCAAAGCTCGGGAAGTAATCAAGGGTCTTCAGGCGATGGGATTTGAGGAGGGTTTGGCAAAAGGGCAGCCACGCCATATTCCATCATCAGGATTGTCGCCGAGCCCCCATACCCATTCATCCCGCTAAACCCATCAGCCCTTACCTGCTTTCGGACATCCTTAGACAGCTCAAAATCGACGAGGGTGAATTTTTACAAGCTATAGGTCGAAGATGACTTCAATACCATCTATATTCGCTGCTAATCCTAAGACAAACCATGCCTCTAAAGAAGTCCGGATTTTCCCCTGCTTAGGGAACCTTAATAGTATCTACTACCTTTTACATGGAGAACTAGGCCCCTGTCTTAGGGACGGAGATATCTAATTGCCGACATATCTTCCTCGCTAACAGGATTTCTATTTTCCCGGTGTCAAGGAACAGTGGCGACGTACCCATTTTCTGGATTTGGGAAAACTGAATGTCTGACACCTTGGCGGTGGAGAACACAGCCTT
>JBGOXA010000022.1:0-12031 GCA_041478915.1 Dehalococcoidia bacterium | reverse complement strand
CCTGGCTGAGGTTCGCCCCGCGAAGATCTACCCCAGTGAGTTTCGTCCACATGAGTTTCACCGCTGTTAGGTCTGCCTCGGTGAGGTTTGCCTTGGTTAGGTCTGCCTCGGATAGGTCTGCCTCGGAGAGATTTGCCTTGATGAGGTTTGCCCCGGAGAGGTCTGCCTCGGATAGGTTCGCCTTGGTGAGGTCTGCCCCACTGAGGTCTGCCTCGGTGAGGTTTGCCTTGAAGAGGTCTGCCTCGGCGAGGTCCGCCCCACTGAGGTCCGCTCCGCTGAGGTTCACTCTGCTGAGGTTCGCCCCGATGAGGTACGCCCCGCTTAGGTCCGGCAGGGTGTTAGGATTCTCCTGCCTCCACTTGTTCCAGGCCTCCACACCTAGCTTGACAATCTTCAGATGTTCCTTGTTTGCCATTGGCCTCAGTTCCTCATGGAGTCAACAAGTACTAAGCGGTAATCCGTTATGGCATCGATCGCTCATGTTTTCGCCGCCTCTATGAACGCTTTCTCACCAGGCGAAGCAGATAGTCAGCAAACATTATCAACTGGGCGCACTCAGATGGGTCCTCCCAATTAACTTCGCGATGGCTGGACGGATTCTTAAACAGTCCGCCCTCGGACAGACCTTCAGGTCTGTCCCTACATTGGTGTACTGGGATTGAGGCACAACCGCTGTAAGGCTCACTTTTGCTCTCCCGAATCACAGGCGAATGCCTCCAGCTCCTTCTTCATCCGCTGCCAGTGGGTGCCCTGCCAGTAGACCCTGAGGCAGGCAGGGCACTGCATATACTGGGTGTGAGTGCGGAAAACGTAAGGCGGCACAAGCTCCTTGATCTCTTCCTTGCTCTTGGGCACCAGCTTTTGATTGCACTCCAGGCAGCGGGTGAACTGCTTCAGGCGGCAGTCCAGCTTCAATTCCTTCACTACCTGCTGCAACTGTTCTTTGGGATCGTCGCTCTGGGTAAGTATAAGCTTGATTTGCCCGTTGGCGACTAACCGCCTTCTCATGATCTGTGTATCCTTGGTCAGGATCACCCTTCCCTCTTTAAGGGCGAGATCGACCAGATCGGAATCGTCGATATTATTGAAGAAAAGGGCATCATAGCCCATCATTCTCAGCCATCGGGCGAGCTTGCCGGCGTTGCTATCGACCAAAAAACGGATTTCCATGGCGTGGTCGCTTCTCAAATATTGATTTTCATCCCCTCGTGTCCCAGGGTGATGCTTGCTCCCAGTTCTTGGGCTACCTCAGCCACTTCCTGTTCAATCTCGCTCTCCCAAGAGGGGTTAATGTGGATCAGGATGGTAGGAGGGAAATAGCCTTTCAGCTTGTGGAATTGCACCAGTTCTGCTTTAAGCAGTTGTGGGGTGAGGTGCGCTGTTGTCCTGGCCCACTCCTCCCTTTTTTGGGGCATGCTGAGCTCGGTGATCAGCAGGTCTGGCGAAACGTGTTGCCAGCAGGCAGACAGGCCGCCCCCGGTATCCCCGGTGTAGAACACTTTCTTACCTTCATGGGGCGTGATTTGAAAGCCAATTGTCGGCACAGTGTGAGGCACGGGGACAGCCAGAACGCTGTATCCAGCTATATTGGTAGGCTGATAAGGCGCTATAGTAGTAAACTTTACCGCTGGATCGTGCTCGGGCCACCTCAGGAAGTTAGGATAAATGGCACCATCAAGGAGATGGGTGGAGAGGACTTCAAACGTGGTGGCGGTAGAATAGATCTCTATCGACCTTTCTGGGGAGAGGTTCATGGCCAAGACGGGGATATCCCTGACGTGGTCATAGTGGTGATGAGTCAGTAAGATGGCCTTCAGTTTTTGCTGAGCGGAAAGGGACAGGCTTGAGCAAAGGCTACCGGCGTCGAGAGCCAGGACGTCATCGATAAGCAGTGCTGAGGGCCTGATATTGGCTATCTCTGTCATGTGAGCACCGAGAATTTCAATGCGCATAACACCTCTCCGAGATCAAGAGATAAGATGGGTGACAAACGTGCTCGGCTGGGAGCGTCGAACCCAGCGATGCTGCCGAAAGCAGGCCAGCGCAACACTGATGACAACAATCATAGCAGCCGTGACAGGCTCTGCCATCTCATCGCTCCTGCGTCGGGCACCGAGGTTCTTATACCATAAGGGGCAACCTGAAGGCAAGCTGGTGTGGACAAGAACCTGTCCCTTGAACGTCGCACGTGCTGCATCGGCTTGCCAGACAGCAGTGGCCTGTTGGTCAACCGGCTACCAGGCGGTGGCTCTCTTTCTGAGACGGTTCTCTTTCCCCGTTCGCTGGTGGAAGATTGAGGACTGATTTCCCCAAGTTTGGTATTATATATTATCGGGCTAGGTAAAGGGGTGAGAATTTGCTAGCTGACTTTGGACTTATTGGGGTGTTCTTCATAATAGCTGTCTTTGTCAGCTTTATGTTACTCCTTACCCCAATAGTTCTGCGCTTCCTGGGCCTTGCCCCAAAGAACAAGCCTAATCCAGTGAAGAACTCTACCTATGAGTGCGGCATGACGCCTGTGGGCAAGGCGTGGGTGCAGTTCAACTTCCGCTTCTACTTTTTTGCCATCCTGTTTGTTGCTTTTGACGTTTTAACTGTCTTTCTCTATCCCTGGGCGGTCAATGTCAACCGGCTGGCTGGTTTCGGCCTGGCCGCTGTAGCCGTCTTGCTTTCTATAATTGTTGTAGCCTACATCTATGCCTGGAAAAAGGGAGTCATGCGATGGAAGTAGAAAAACCGGGGTTTGCTCTCTTTTTGGAGGGGATGGATCAAACTGAGGGTAAGGAGATTGAGGAGCTTATTGCCCGGTCACAGCAGCCGCTTCCGGACCCGGATGAGTGGCTGGAGCCAGGGCCAAAGCCCAATCTGCTGGTGACAACGATAGACAAGGTCTTCAATTGGGGACGGCACTACTCTGTCTGGCCCTTTGGTTCCGGTCTTGCCTGTTGTGCCATGGAGATGGTGCCTACTGCAGCTTCGCGTTTTGATCAGGCGCGCTTTGGGATGGAGATCTTTCGCGCCTCGCCCCGCCAGGCGGATTTACTCATTGTTGCTGGGACACTGACCTGGAAGATGGCCAGGGCACTAAGACTACTCTACGATCAGATGGCTGAGCCGAAGTGGGTGGTGGCCATGGGTGCCTGTGCCATAAGTGGCGGCACCTTTGCTCATTCATATAGCGTGGTTCCAGGTGTGAATCGGGTCATTCCGGTGGACGTCTACGTTCCTGGCTGTCCTCCGCGTCCGGAAGCGTTGCTTTACGGCTTCATGCAGTTACACCAGAAGATCGAAAGGCGGAGCGTTCGGGAGGAGTTCATTCTGGGTGATTTGGGGAAGCTGATACCGGGTAAGGGCAAGCAGAGCTAGTTGGACATGACGAAGCCGCTTGTTGGTCAAGATGTCGCTGAGCTAATAGCAGAGCATATATCTCAGGCCGTCGTTGAAGCCAGCGACGAGTGGGTCATTATCAGGCCCGATCTTCTCTTGCAGGTAGCTCAGTTCCTCAAGGCTACCCCCGGTCTTGAGTTCAATTACCTGAATTGCATTACCGGCGTAGACTACCTGGATTACCTGGAGGTGGTCTACCATCTGACGTCGATGGAGCACAACCACAGCCTAGTTCTGAAAGTGCGCTGCAGCCGGGAAAAACCGGAGGTGCCTTCTGTCGTCAGCGTGTGGCGCGGGGCTGACTTGCAGGAAAGGGAAATCTTTGACCTTTTAGGCATTACCTTCGTGGGGCACCCCAATTTGAAGCGGATCTTCATGTGGGAGGGGTTTAAGGGTCATCCCCTGAGGAGGGATTACCTATGAGCACGCCTGACCTGGTGCTTTTGCATGCCCCCAGCAATTACGACTTCAGGGAAAGGTCCATAATCTATGGCCCGATAAGTGACGTGATCCCCTCGTCGCCTATCTTTGAGATGTATCCCATCGGGTTCATAAGCATTGCCGGTTACCTGGAGAAGAATGGGGTATCAACCAGGATTGTCAACATCGCTAATCGGATGCTCAGTGAACCTCGATTCAATGTAGAGAAATTCCTGGGCAGGCTCAGTCCTGCGGCCTTCGGCATCGATCTTCACTGGCTCCCTCATGCGCAGGGCAGCTTGGAATTAGCCCGGATCGTTAAGAAGCTTCATCCTTCGATACCCACCATCTTCGGGGGACTATCAGCCACTTTTTTCTATGAGGAGCTGATCGGGTATCCCCAGGTTGATTTCGTGGTGCGCGGCGATTCCACTGAAGAGCCGATGCTGAGGCTCATGCGTGCTATAAAGAAGGGGGCCGGGGTGGAAGAGGTGCCCAACTTAAGTTGGAAAGATAAGGAAGGTGTAGCTCACCATAATGATCTTTCTTGGGTGCCGTCGAGCCTTGACGATATTCCTCTGGATTATGGTTACCCGGTAAGGTCGGTTATCAAGTATCGGTCTCTTTCTGGGGTGCTGCCCTTCAGCAATTGGATGGACTATCCCCTCACCGCCGTCTTCACTTGCCGAGGTTGCACTATGAGCTGCCGCTCCTGTGGCGGTTCCAGTTTTGCTTTCAGGCGGATGTGTAACCGGAGCGCGGTGGCCTATCGTAGCCCTGCCCTCATAGCTGACGATATCTACAGCATCCAGCGCTATCTCCGTGGCCCGGTCTTCATAATAGGTGACATTCGTCAGTCGGGTGAAGACTATGCCGACTCTCTCCTCCGGACGATCAAACGAAAAGGAGCGAAGGGACCGATTGTGTTAGAGCTTTTCGGCCCGGCGGGAGCCAATTTCTTCAGAAAGGTAAGAGAAGCTATCCCACACTACAATATCCAGATGTCTCCGGAGTCGCATGATGAAGAGGTCCGGTATGCCTTTGGGAAGCGGTGGCGCAATGTGGATGTGGAGGAGACTATCAAAGCAGCCCTGGAAAACAATTGTCAGAGGTTCGATCTCTTCTACATGATTGGTCTGCCGAAACAAGATTATCGCTCGGTAATGGACACGGTTGACTACCTCGGGCGGTTGCACAAAGAGTTCGACCACCGGGCCAGGGTGCACCCCCATATCTCACCGCTGGCCCCGTTCGTTGATCCGGGAAGCCAGGTTTTCGACCGACCTGAAGAGTTCGGATACCGGTTATTCTGTCGCACCCTGGAGGAGCATAGACAAGCGCTCCTGGCTCCGGCCTGGAGCCGCACATTGAGTTATGAAACGCAGTGGCTTAGCCGCCGCGAAATAGCTGACGTTACCTACGAAGCGACGCTGGCTCTTAATGAGTCGAAAAGGTTGTCCGGACTGATCAGTTCTCAGGAGGCGGACAAAGTAGAAGCCAGGATCAGGAGAGACAGGAATTTGATCGACCAGCTTGACCGCCAAATGGGGGAGTATGGTCAGGCCCTCCTGCAGCAGGAGGAGGGGGAGCTCCGGCTGGCAGCTACGGTATCCAAAAGGGAGCTGGAGTGGCCGGCCAAATCGTTCCTCCGCAGCGTGCCCAGGATACTATGGAATCTATGTAGGGGTTAGGTAGGCTTTATGGAAGTCAAGACCGAGCGTTTTGTGTTGAATATGGGTCCGCAACATCCCTCGACGCATGGTGTCTTTCGTATGCGAGTGACCCTGGACGGTGAAGTGGTAATGGATATGGAGCCAATATTTGGCTATCTGCACCGAGGGATAGAGAAGCTGGCTGAGACGCGTACCTATACCCAGATTATCTCTCTCACCGATCGGTTGTCGTATTTGAGCTCCATGGCGAACAATCATGCCTATGTTCTGACGGTGGAGAAGCTCGCTGGCATCACTGTGCCAGAGCGCGGCGAGTATATGCGGGTGATCATGGATGAGGTGATGCGCATTTCCAATCACCTGGCAGCCATAGGATTCTTCCTAAACGATCTGGGAGCTTCCGTGTTTACTCCGCTGCTGTATATGTACCGTGAGAGGGAGAAGATCCTGGACTTGTTTGAGATGGTCTGCGGCCAGCGCCTCCTCTATAACTATATGCGCATTGGCGGACTAAGCCACGACTTCCCGCCTGAGTTCTTGCCTGCCCTGAAGCGCTTTGTAGCAGAGATGCCTGCCTATCTAGAAGAATATGAGGACCTTCTGACTGAGAACGAGATATTGCTGGCCAGAACCAAGGGTGTCGGTATCCTGCCCCGGGAGCTGGCTATCAATGCTTCCATCAGCGGCCCGGTGCTACGTTCCACTGGTGTAAAATGGGATATTCGCAAAGCCGACCCTTACTCTGTGTACGACCGCTTTGAGTTTGATATCCCCACCGGCGAGGCAGGCGACAACTACGACCGCTACTGGGTGAGGATGGAAGAGATGCGACAGAGCTTGAGGATCTTGAATCAAGCTATAGAACAGATGCCCGAGGGTGGCAGAATGAATGCCGAGGTGCCCCATTTCTTGCATCCTCCGAAGGGTGAAGCTTACGGACATATCGAGAGCCCTCAGGGAGAGCTAGGCTTTTACCTAGTCTCGGACAACTCTGTTGCACCCTACCGCCTCCATATCCGGCCGCCAACGCTTCTCAATCTTACCGCTTTACGGGATATGGTTATCGGCTGGAAGGTAGCTGATATCGTTAGCACGTTCGGTAGTATCGACGTTTGCCTGGGTGAGATAGATCGATGAGTGAACTCTATCCCTTCAATAATTACTGGGCTCATTTTGGAGTATTTGCGGTCGTTGTTTTGCTTTTTGTCATAGCAGGGGTGATGACGTTCATTTACCTTGAGCGGCGTGGTTTCGGCCTGTTCCAAATGCGCATGGGGCCTAACCGGGCTGGCCCCTGGGGGCTTCTGCAGCCAATAGCCGACGCTATCAAGGTACTACTGAAGGAGGATATTGTTCCTGATGCGGCAGATAAAGTGGTGCACTTCTTGGCGCCGGTGGTCGGTTTCTTGCCAGTACTGCTGATTTTCGCGGTGGTGCCTTTCCACGAGGGACATGGGCTTATTCCCGATCTGAGTGTTGGTATTCTCTACGTAGTGGCCATAAGTTCGCTGGGTGTGGTGGCGGTATTTATGGCAGGATGGGCCTCAAATAACAAGTATTCGCTTATCGGGGCCATGCGCGTTATGGCGGCGATGGTAAGCTATGAGATTCCTCTGGTGCTTTCGGTCCTGGGTGTGGTGGCGATAGCAGGCTCGCTATCGATGAATGCCATCGTTCAGGCACATGACGTCCCGTTCTTCCTGTTGACGCCCCTGGGGTTCCTGATTTTCCTGGCGAGCGCTATGGCAGAGATCAATCGCGGGCCTTTCGACATGCTGGAAGCTGATTCGGAGATCGTTGCCGGTTTCCACGTTGAGTATTCGGGGATGAAGTTTGCCATGTTTTATCTGGCTGAATACGGTCATGCTCTGGCCATGTCAGCTATTGCAGCCACCCTCTTCTTCAGGGGTTGGGAAGGTCCTGGAGGACAGTACATCGGGATTGTGTGGTTCATGGTTAAGATGGTGTTTGTATTCGGCTTGATGATCTGGTTAAGGGTTGCCTTCCCACGGTTGCGCATTGATCAGTTGATGGGTTTTGCCTGGAAGTTCCTCTTCCCACTGGCGTTGATTAACCTGTTCATCATTGGTGGTGAGATGGTCGGTTTTGATGGAGATATTCCGTGGTGGATGCTGTTCGTGAACTCGGCTGTGGCTGCTGTCCTGGTACTGGTATTTTCCAGGTCCTACAGGCTGGGAGGGGGGAGAGTTGAAGTTAAAGTTTGAGCACTATGGGAAGGGGCTGGCTAAGGGGCTGGGAATAACCTTTAGGCACCTTCTGCGGCATCGGATCACCACCCAGTACCCCGAAGAGAGGCTTAACGTCTCGAAGCGGTTTCGGGGCTATCAACTGGTTTGGGACAAGAAACGGTGTACCGGGTGTGCTACCTGTGCTAAAAGCTGCCCTCAGGGCAACATCGAAATCGTGACCTCTACAGCCATAGATGAGAACAGATATAAAGTGGAGAAGTTTGAGGTCGATACCGGGCGCTGCATCTTCTGTGGCCTGTGTGTTGAGGCCTGTCCCTACGATGCGCTGTTTTACAGCCGTGAATACGAGTGCAGCACTTATCGTAGAGGCGAGCTAGTAATGTCTAAGGAGCAGCAAGAGCGTACAGAGGAAAAGCAGTTGAGCGGTTACTTTCACCCGGAGATTGAAGAGAGTCTGCCAGCCCAGACGCTTCTGTTAGACAAGGCTGGCAGGAGGAAACAGGCGTTATGGCATTAGATGCTGCTTTCTGGATTCTAGCGGTGGTGAGTGTAGTATCGGCCGTGGCGGTGGTATTTCTGCGGGACGTATTTCGGGCTGCTCTGTTTCTTGTTCTCGGTTTCTTTACCGTAGCAGGTATCTATGTAACCCTTGATGCCGATTTTCTGGCTGCGGTGCAGGTGCTGGTATATGTTGGGGCTGTGGGAATGCTGCTTCTCTTCGCCATCATGTTTACCAGAGACACGCGGCGCGGCAGCTTGTTCAACCGGCTGAAAATGCCTGCCATGGTGTTTGCTGCGGTGCTCCTGGGGATCATGATATACACCATGACAGCCACCGACTGGGCCAGTTTAGGGGCGGCTGCCAATCCGGCTTTGCCAGGCTTGCAACAGAGCGGGACTGGCCTGACCGGCAGCATTGGGGAGAGTCTTTTCAGCAAGGATGGCTTTGTCCTGCCCCTGGAGGTTGCTGGAGTGATGCTTCTGGCAGCGGTCTTAGGGGGAATAGTCATAATGAGGGAGAAGTAGATGTCTGTAGGCTTAGAGCATTATCTAGTTCTGGCGTCAATCCTCTTCTGTATCGGTTTCTACGGTGCCCTGACCAAGCGGAATGCGGTAGTTATTCTAATGTGTATCGAGCTGATGCTCAACGCGGCAAATATTGCGCTGGTGGCCTTCTCGAAATACCTGGCTAAGGATACGGTGTTGATCTCTGGGCAGATATTTGTCATCTTTGTCCTGGTGGTGGCGGCGGCGGAGGCAGCGGTAGGTCTGGCTATAATTATGGCTCTCTATCGCAGCCGGAAGACGGTTGACTCTGATGACATCGACCTGATGAAGGGATGAAAAATGTGGGTTCAGGTTAAGACGGCTCCCAGTCTGATGATAGCCGAGATGTGGAAGGAATTCTTTGAGGGAGAGGGAATCGCCACCCGTCTTCTGGTTGACCCTGAAAGCCCGACCAGTGGCGAATCGGCTACTTATCGCATTCTTATTCCTGAAGAAAAAGACCATGTGGTACGGGAGATTTTGAGGAAAGCCTGATGACCAATATTCCTGAGGTTGGCGTCTGGTTAATCTTCTTCCTGCCCATCTTTTCCTTCGTTGTCATTTCTGCTGTTATCCGCCCCTTCTTCAACCATAAAGCCCTCTACGCGGGCTACGTTACTATTGGCTCCATAGCCATATCCTTGGCGCTGGCGTTGTGGACTTTGCTTAGCGTGCAGCACGAGGGAGGGGCTCTCTCCTTCAAGCCACATGACTGGGTTGTCGTCGGCGACACCACGATTAAGATGGGGGTCATGGTAGACTCGCTGACCGGCATCATGGTGGTGGTGGTCACCCTCTGCAGCCTGATGGTTCAGATTTACTCCCAGGGCTATATGCATGGGGATGCTGGGTATTGCCGCTACTATGCCTTCATGTCACTGTTCACCGGGTCCATGCTGGGCCTGGTTCTGGCTGACAATCTGATTCAACTGTACGTCTTCTGGGAGCTGGTGGGGGTATGTTCCTACCTGCTCATCGGCTTCTGGTTCCATAGGCCGTCGGCGGCTGCGGCGGCAAAAAAGGCGTTCCTGGTCACCCGTGTGGGCGACTTTGGACTGCTGGCGGCTGTCCTCTACCTTTTCTTCAAGACGGGCACGGCTGATATTTCCACGTTGCATGGAATGGCCATAGGTGGCCTGTTGTCAACTGGCGTGCTGACATGGGCGGCGATAGGCATCTTTTCTGGAGCGGTGGGAAAGTCAGCCCAGTTCCCGCTCCACGTCTGGTTGCCCGATGCCATGGAGGGCCCCACCCCGGTCAGTGCCCTGATCCATTCTTCTACCATGGTAACTGCTGGCATTTTTCTGGTAGCTCGCACCTTCCCTTTGTTCACCGGGTCGGAAACAGCCCTGACGCTGGTGGCTGCCATCGGTGGTTTCACGGCTATCTTTGCCGCTTCTATGGCTTTGGTGGCCAATGATATCAAGCGTGTGCTGGCCTACTGCACCATCAGCCAGTTGGGCTACATGGTGCTGGGCTTGGGTGTGGTGGGGCTGGTTCTCTTTCCTGAGCTGGCTCATGAGGGTGGCGATTCCCAGGCGGCTTTGCACGCTGCTAATGCCGTTACCTACCTGGCCATCTTCCATCTGTTCAACCACGCCTTTGCCAAAGCCCTTCTCTTTTTGGCATCGGGGAGTGTAAATCATGCCACGGGGACCTTTGACATGCGGGAGATGGGCGGGCTACGCAGGCATATGCCCTGGACGTATGTGGCCTATCTTGTTGGTACGGTGAGCATTGCTGGTATCTGGCCACTGGCCTGCTTCTGGAGCAAGGATGAGATTTTGCGCGTGGCTTCAGACCTGGGCGATGCCCGATCTGTCCTCTTTTACCTGGCTATGATAACGGTATTCATGACGGCTTTGTACATGTTCAGGACTGTTTTCATGACCTTCCATGGAGGGTACCGAGGCAAGCCTGCCGGTCATGACGATGGCGGGCACGAAGGACATGTCAGTCTCCGCGAGTCGCCCAGGGTGATGCTCATCCCGATGTTCATCCTGACGGCGCTGGCCATCGGCTCAGGTTGGATCAACGTCAACGGCTGGTTTGGTCGCTTCTTTGGTGAGCATATCAAGCAGTCCTGGGACTTCGTCTTCACTGTATTCAACGTTTCCTCTTATGGTTATCTTCCCATTGCATCACTCATAATAGCTCTCCTGGGGGTTGGGCTGGCCTATGCCATCTATATCCGTCGACAGCCGACGGGTGAGGTGGTAGGCCGAGCATTTCCGGTGCCGTACAAGGTGTTTTCGCGGAAGTATTGGATGGATGAGCTTTATGAGAAGGTATTCGTCGTCAGGGCACTGATCAATGGTCTGTTTCGATTACTACAGTTGTTTGATACCTATGTGATCGATGGCTTGGTTAATGGGGTAGCCTGGGGAACAGTGGCCGACGGCAGGATTCTCAGGAAAGTCCAGACAGGGCGCTTTCAGGTTTATGGCATGATCATGCTTATCGGGATCGTGGCTATTGTTGGATTTGTCTACTTGTTTACATAGGTGCAGGTGAATGAGAGGTATTCCAGGGATGACAATAGCATGAGGAGTTAAGGTTTGGAGTTTGCCGATATCCATCCTCTGTCTCTTATTATCTTCCTGCCCGCGCTAGGGGCAATCATTATCGCCCTTTTGCGGCGACCTGATGCTCGCACCATCAAGTGGATTGCGGCTGGCTTTACCTTTGCCAGTTTTGTCCTGGCAGCAGTCGCCTTTGGCTTGTTTGATAGGGGTGGAGACGCTGGAATCCAGTTTGTAGAGAAGTATTCCTGGATATCTCAGATCAACGTTCACTACTACCTGGGCGCTGACGGCCTGAATCTCCCCTTCGTGTTGCTGACCACCTTCCTCGGTTTCATAGCCGTTTTTGTCTCCTGGAAGATCAATGTGAGGCCGAAGGAATACTTCGCCTATCTACTGATTCTGGAAACCAGCATCCTGGGAGTCTTCCTTTCCCTTGATTTCCTGTTGTTCTTCCTCTTCTGGGAGATTGAGCTTATCCCGATGTACTTCCTCATCTCCATCTGGGGCTATGGCAGAAAAGACTACTCTGCCATGAAGTACGTCATCTACACTATCTTCGGCAGCGCTATGATGCTGGCCGGAATCTTGCTCCTGTATTTCAAAGCGTCGCCACAGCTTCCTGCCGGAGCGTCGGCTTTCGACATGATAGTCCTGCGTGATGCCGGGCTCAATGCGAACCTCATACCTTACCTCTCCACCGCTTTCGCTCTGTTACTGGTTGGCTTCTCGGTGAAGCTGCCTGTGGTGCCGCTCCACACCTGGCTGCCGG
>JBGOXA010000299.1:0-2908 GCA_041478915.1 Dehalococcoidia bacterium | reverse complement strand
TGGAGAAGACCTTGCTCTTGCAAAGGGGCGATGAGCAATTTAATGTTGTGGTGACACCAACGTTCAGTCATGACGATGACCGGTACGAAATCGGCATTCTCTTGTGTTGGGGGATGGTGACGGAAGTGGGAAGCGGCTCACTGGCGGAGGCAGCGGACATCAGACCGGGGGATACCATCCTGAAAATCCACGGAAAGCTCGTCTATAGCGATGAGAGCATGCGTGACGCCCTGAGCTCTGCTAAACCGGGAAAGGAGATAACCTTCGTTTTGCTCCGCGATGATGGTTCTGGAGACGTTGTCACTACCAGCTTGAGAATGAGTTCCCAGGACGGGCCGGATACGATCGGATTGGCTACGCAATGGGTCGATTCCCACCGTGATCGGGAGCGAACACCCTTCTGGCAATCGCTTTACCGTGGTGGCGACTATCTGGTGCATATTCCTTCCCTGATAAAGCAGTCCATACCCATTATCAGGGAGGACCCCAGCAAGCTGGCGGTGGGGGTAGTAGGAGCCGGTCAGTTGACCGTAGAGGCGGTGAAGTCCTCCGGCTTCACCAATGTGCTATTGCTGGGCGGCATGATCAGCGCGGGGCTGGCGCTGTTCAATTTCATTCCTATTCCGCCGTTGGATGGGGGAGGAATGCTGATAGCTCTGATAGAGGGGATTCGCAGAGGTAAGCGCCTTTCCGCGCGCACAGTACGCCTCGCCTACGTTGCTGGGACTGCGCTGATGATCACCGCCTTTGTGGTGATCATGTACAACGACATCGCCCGTGTGGTCAGGTCAGTTATGACCGGGGAAAGCGGTTTTGGGCTATGAACCAGCGAAGGGTTTCAAAGCCTCTCAGAATAGGTGGGGTGACTGTTGGCGGAGGGGCTCCCGTTCTTGTTCAGTCCATGACCAAGACCGATACGCGCAACGTAACTGCTACCGTTAATCAGATACACGAGCTAGAGGAATATGGCTGTGAGATTGTCAGGGTGGCTGTACCCGATGAAGAGGCAGCCCAAGCCCTAGCGTCCATTAAGCGTCGTGTCCGTATTCCCATCATCGCTGACGTCCATTTTGATTACCGCCTTGCTTTAGCAGCCCTGAGGGCTGGTGTTGACGGGCTGCGACTCAACCCGGGCAACATCAGTGAACCGGAGCAGGTCGCTGCCGTAGTCGAGGCTGCGAAGCCAAGGGGGGTTCCTATTCGGATTGGGGTAAACGCTGGCAGCTTACCCAGGTCCGTGAACACTCAGGCTCCTGTCGCAGAGCGAATGGTTGAGGCTGCACTCGAGCAGATACACCTCCTGGAGGACTTGGATTTCGACCTGATCAAGGTTTCGCTGAAGGCCTTCGATGTTCCGACAACTGTGGAGGCCTATCAGATCATAGCCCGAAAGGTGCCTTATCCCTTACACTTGGGCATAACCGAGGCTGGCCTGCCCAAAACCGGTGTTGTCCGCAGTGCGCTGGGGATCGGCATTCTGCTTTACCTTGGAATTGGTGACACAATTCGTGTCTCGCTTACCGCTCACCCGAGGGAGGAAGTAGTAGCGGCGCACGAGATCTTGAAAGGTCTCAATTTGCGGCAGCGAGGTCCTACTCTGATAAGCTGTCCCACTTGCGGAAGGTGTGAGGTAGACCTTGTTAGCCTCGCCATGGCCGTGGAAGAGAGATTGGCAAAGCTAGATAAGCCCATCAAGGTTGCTGTGATGGGCTGTGTGGTCAACGGGCCGGGCGAAGCAAGGTATGCTGATGTAGGTATTGCCTGCGGCAGAGGCCGGGGTGCCCTCTTCAGGAGAGGGGAGGTGGTGCGCACTGTTGAAGAGAAAGACTTCTTGGAGGGGCTGATGGGGGAGGTGGAGCAATTCTTATGTAGCGCGAGGCGTTAGCTCCGCCAGCGAAACCTCAGCGCTTACGCTGGGAAATTCCGTAGCGAAGTAGTCAAGGACAGCACGAAAAAGGGGGTTACCTTTAGATAGCGCCCTATTATTCCAAGGTAAGGGTATTAGCATGGTATAATGCGGTTGAAGAGGGTAGGTGTTCGAGTATTAACAGGAGCAATAGAATGAAAACCTTCCAAGTAATTCGTAGCGGCATTGTTTTTGAGCTTCAGCCTGAACCCGAGGGTGGCTACACTGTAACTGTACCTGCTCTGCCTGGGTGCATCTCCTATGGGGAGACCTTTGAGAAGGCTATGGAGATGATAAAAGATGCCATGGAGGGCTGGTTGGCTGTAGCTAGAGAAGAAGGCATCCCCATACCAGATCAGTTTGAAGCGATAGAAGTCGCTGCTATTTGATGACTTCTTTAATCAATGAGGCAAGAATTACCAGTTTTGAAACCAAGGGAGGTAGTAATTGCTTTAGAGAGAGCAGGCTTTGAAGTGAGAAGGCAAGCAGGGAGCCATGTAATAATGTACAAATCTGGCATTCACCGCCCAATTTCCATACCCCAGCATCCGGGAGACCTGCCAAGGGGGACAGTCAGAGCCATAATTAGAGAGGCAGGACTAACGAAAGAGGAATTCCTGAAGCTATTGTAAGAGGATATGGGGTGAAATTTTCGTGGGGCGGGTGAAGCACAGCAAAACTCACCACTTACTTTGCTTCCCTTCTGGGGTGGTGGGTTCCGTTTCACTCCACCCACCCTGCGTCTCTGTTCTTATAATGGGTTACGTTTCGTTATGAGTGAAGAAACAAAGGTGACTTGCGATTGGTGTGGAGCGTCGCTACCCATAAGCCATACAGGTTGCTGTCCAGTGTGTGGACAACGAGGTAAGACCGTCGTGAAAGTCATCAACGAAACCCTAGGGTTGAGAGAATCTCTAAATTGGCACCGACGGCGGGAGTTTTTTGAGGCAAATCCTAAAATCAAGTGGCTAACCCGCGTGATTACTGTCTGCTCGCTTTTAC
>JBGOXA010000232.1:0-3549 GCA_041478915.1 Dehalococcoidia bacterium | reverse complement strand
GGTGTTTAGCGAATGCTATCACCAAAATGTCTGGTTGTCAATGCAGCTAGCCGATGTGCTAACATCGGTGCGCTATTATGCAGACGGCGAACAGTGCAGTGCCAAAGTAGCACAACCATAGCTACATGCTGTGTGATTATGGTAATCTGACAGTTGACAGATGATACCTCCTAGCCTATACTGGACTGCATGGAAAATTGGAGAGAGGAGCAGGGTGTTCTCCACTTCCCGATTAGAAGGGCCTTAATCATGACACTGATAGGATTGCAACTGCTTAGACCGAGGGAGTGCTGAGATGGCTATGGAAAAGAAGGACGTTGACTTGGATAGCCTTGATGCAAGGATTCTGAGGGAGATAGAGCCTGATGGGAGGCAGCCTATATCCGATCTGGCCAGGAAACTTGGTATCAGTCAGACCTACGCCAGACAGAGATTCCATAGCCTTTTGGATCGAAAGATTGCCAGGATCATTGCCATTACCAGCCCAGTGGCATTGGGATACCGCACCCAGGCGGTGACTGGTATTCAAGTCGCGTCACTAGGGGACATGCATGCAGTGGCTGACAAGCTCCGATCTCTCACAAACGTGAAACTGCTGATGATATCTGCCGGCTGGCAGGATATCATTATCTGGACCATGTTCGCCACTGCAACCGACCTTTCAACCTTCTTGGCGACGGAACTGGGCAATATCTCCGGCATCAAATCCACCGAAACAATGATGGTTATCGAGTCACGTGGCTCCTGGACGTATCTACCCTCCAGCCTGCGGGCCAATGTGCTTTTTGCACCGTCACCCCCCGCTCATTTGGTGGCTGGGGATGATCGGGAAGCAAAGGATGCTGTTTTGGCTCAGAAAGGAGATCAAGACTCGGATATCGGCATTGACCAACTTGATTTGATGATTCTTAGGGAGATGGAACAGGACGGACGCCAGCCTGTGTCTCACTTAGCCAAGAAACTCGGCATATGCCGACCTAATGCACGCGCCAGACTGCAGCGGCTTCTGGACAAGCAGATCACCAGGATTATTACCTTCACCAACCCAGCCCATCTGGGGTATCCCGTCTTCGCCATGATCGGGATCAAAGTCTCACCGAAGGAAATCGATGCCGTAATGGACAAGATGGAGACTCTGTCCAATGTGTACTGGGTGGCCAGGGTGGCCGGTCGGTATGATCTCATTGCCACAACGCTGTTTCCCAGTCTGACTGAATTGTCTGTTTTCCTGGTGAGGGAACTGGGCGCTATCCCAGGCGTCCTATCTGCGGAAGCCATGATCATCCTGGAAGTACGAAAGTGGTCTTTTGCCTACCTGGCATCCTCCTATCTGCGGAGCGTTGAGAAGTACCAGCAAAAGACATAGGGGCCATAGAACCGAAAACAGACTATGATTAGTGGAGACTATCAGCTGACACAATCGACTCATAATGTTTGGGCATGAAGCCATGAGAGGCAAGAGCAGGGGAGGATTCAAGAATAGCTCTTAGCCTACAAACCAAAGTACATTAGGCTGCCCCAACAGCTGGGGTTGTATTTGAGATCGCAAAGTTACTGATATGCCCCAGGCTTAGTGTTGGAGTTATGGAGAGAAGTCAACCCCAAAATAGTATTGGTGTGAGATAGGAGCTGCTACGAATGAATCAGTTGACAGGCAAGGTGGCCATCATCACGGGTGCCGGCGAGGGCATCGGGAGGGGCATTGCCCGCCGCTTTGCCGCGGAGGGCGCTGCGGTAGTCATTGCCGAGATCAACCCCGCGACAGGTCAAGCGACAGCCAGGGAGATTGAGAAGGACTTTCACACGAAGGCGCTGTTCGTCATGACTGACGTATCAGTCAAGGAGGATGTTCTGGCAATGGTTGACACCACCGTTAAGACTTTTGGTCGGGTGGATATCCTGGTCAACAACGCCTGGGGCGGGCCAGCCGTGACTTCCATCGCACGCCTACAGCACATGGCCGATGTCGAGATGGAGGCGGCTATGCGCCTTGGCCTCCTTGCTGCCTTCTGGGCCATGCAGGCAGTGTTTCCCCACATGCGCCGGAATGGCGGCGGCCGGATAATCAGCATTTGCTCACTGAACGGGATCAATGCCCATATGTTCACGGTCCAATACAACTGCACCAAGGAGGCCTTACGGACGCTGACCCGATCCGCAGCTCGCGAATGGGCCAAGTACAACATCCTGGCCAACATTATCTGCCCGGGAGCGGCGACTGCAGCATACCAGACTTATGCCAAGGCTAACCCCGAGGATGCTGCACGCGTCCTCAAATTCGTTCCGTTGGGATGGATGGGAGATCCAGAGCGCGACATTGGCGGCGTGGCGCTGTTCCTGGCCTCCGAAGATTCCCGGTACGTGACAGGCAATACCATCCATGCCGACGGTGGAGGGCATATCAACGGTGTCCCCTGGGGTCATGATATGATGCTGCCAGACTGAACGGTGATCTATATCAGTGTCATCATCCGGTATGTGGGGGCAATCATAAGAACTTCCGAGCCCATTTGTCTCATTGCAGATGGAGTTCTCCTGCAACATACACAGCAATTGGGTAGACCGGTTGGTCGAGGTGAGCAGACCTAGAGACCGTCAGCAGGGATAGTCACTCGTCGGAAGCGGCGAGAGGACAAGAATGAAAAGGAGGCGTAAGAGAAGTAGACAATGAAAACGAAGGTAACACCGTTCACATTCAGGAGCATCGGAAAGTTTCACTGCGACTGGCATTTCGAATTGAATGACAAGGGCAAGTACTGGGACTGGCTGTGGCTGGACGGCTGGACTGAGCAAGGCTACTGGTATGGACTTACCCTGGCCTGGAGAATGGAGATGATGGAGCATCGCGTCGGCTATGAGAAGAAGGACTGGCCATTGATCGACCTTCTGATCACCAACCCGGAGGGAAAGACGCACCGCGCTATCAGGAGTTTCCCCCGGGAACAGTTCAAGGTTGAGGAGCCGTGGGGAGTGACCATCGGCGACAACTACGTCAAGGGCACTTCCGACAAGGACGGCAAACCCACAGGCTACCGCGTCAAGGTGGGCTTTGACGGTGCTGGCATAGACGTCAATTGCAGAGGGGTTGCGCCTGGTATGCGGTTCGTCGAGGCTGAACATGGCTACACGTTTTATAGAGAGAAGGAGAACCTCGCAGTGGGATGGTGGCCGCTGCTGAGCCGATCTGACATGGAAGGCACGATGACCTACCAGGGCAAGACAGCCAGTGTCAGAGGATTGAGTTACGTGGAGCGCCAGCTCGGCAATGTCATGTTCTGGGGCCTAATGCCGCACTGGTCATATGGCCATTTCTTCGCCGGTGACTATACTGCTGTCTGGATAGACAACACGTCAGCGGGGCCGGGCTACCGCCACTTCTCACCGCTGGTGCTATTCAAAGGCCCGCACCCGATCCTGAGCACGCATAACCTCAATCTTCATCAGGAAACGTTCGTGCTTGACACGGAGCATGGCAATATGCCCTATCCGCCCATAGAAACGCTTCATGCCACCGAGGGCAGCAACATTGAGCTCACCACACAGACCGAG
>JBGOXA010000099.1:0-6485 GCA_041478915.1 Dehalococcoidia bacterium | reverse complement strand
ATTTCGGAGGGGCCACTGAACAAATCGTCAAGTTGTTCACTTGTCCGCAAAGCCACCCTGCTATCTAATCTTTAATCTCTATCCAATACCGGCACGCATCGTCCCCCCTTGACATGAGTCCAGTCAAACGAACTTCTGCTTTGGGATTTAGGGCTTTGACGTAACCTTTCAGACCGTTTACCACCACCCACTCACAGATAACAGGCGCCATGCTAAATGCCTCCGCTACAGGGTTAGTAGGGGGTTAATAGGGTTAATAGATGTGAGAGGCATGAAGTCAAGCATGGGAGCGAGGTTACGGCTATATGCGCCGCGGTCCCTGTCTTTTTCTGAAAAAGTAGCCTGCTATGAGACCAAGGACAAGACCACCCAAGTGAGCTTGCCAAGAGATGCCAGGGATTAGAGATATTATGAGAAAACCACCGATGACTCCCAGCCAAAGCGGGAGAGGAATGAGGAAGAATAAGTACACTCTGGCCGTCGGTCGCAGCACTGTTAGGGCTCCACCCAATGCGAAAATGGCTCCGGATGCGCCAACTCCTATGACCTGGGGATTACCCGTAGGTGCATACAGCTCGTAGATCAGGAAAAAGCCGTTTCCCAGCAGTCCACCTAGAAAGTAAGTGATAAGCAAATCCCTCTCTCTGATCAACATGGATAGGTATGTCCCAAAGAAGTAAAGGGTCACCATGTTGCCAAATATGTGAGCGAAGTTGGCATGGATGAAGAGGCTTGTCAGGATTGTCCAAGGCTCGCTTGCGAAGGATGCTGGTTGCAGACCAAGACGCACACCAAGGTCTGCTTGCGAAGAAGTGAACATGAACAAGATTACGTTAACGGCTATCAGAAACCATATAGCGCTTAGGTTGAAACCACGATCGTCTCTCATTGGGTAATATAGTCGGGTATTATAACACTCGCTGCGATTTCACCATAGGTCATCGAGCATAGCACCGACACGGGATAATTCTGACCTCGGTTGAGCACGCCGCCGGTTGCGAAAAGAATGAGTTAGATTGAGTACTATCGAGAGATACCAGTTGCCTAAAGACTTAGGACCGAAACTACAGGGTTAGTAGGGTTAATAGGGTTAATAAAAAATAATGAGGTAAAGTAAAACTAACCATACTTTATTTTACTAACCCTTCTAACCCTTCTAACCCTAATTGGGGGTAGTAGTCATAGGATTTGGCAGACAGAACCCTCAGAACCATCGACAGCCGGTAACTAGGCTGGTGATCTGTAGATCGAGTGTGGCAAGTTTCTGCTTAACGGTGGAGTGAACCCCTGAGGCTGGACACTCTAGGTTAGGAACATTGGGAAGGTCTGGCAGAGTCAGAGTAGAATCGGGTTAACTGCGTTTCAGACTCTTCAGAGTATGCCAGGGTTAGGGGGTGATATGCTATAATTTACCAGATGGTAAGGATAACCTGGAACCACGAGTGCCTCTTCTGCAAACGCCCGATTCTCCGCGGCAGACCGATGCTTATCTTCTCCACGGACGAACCCAAGCTGGTCGGCCTCTCCCACTCGACTTGCGCCTGGACTAAATACAGATATGGTCACTATCAGATGTGTCCGCCTCATTACCTTTCCAACGAGCACATTTCTTTTCTGATGTATTTTTACCCCCGGCTGTACGGTCTCCCAGGCGGTATGGAACCTAATAGCGACCTACGGCGGGCGGTCGCTCAACTGCTCCATACCTACCCTGTTTCCCTTGCCAATCCGATAGTTTGCCTACAGCAATTCCTTGATGAACCACACTTGGGCCCTAATAAATCACCGTATCAGGGTGATTTGGAGACAGACTTCCTGCGTTTTCTGGGTGAAACGCAGAGATTAGCCAGGGCACCTTTGGGCGTTGAGGCCGACTTTAGTAAGGTTTAGTTGCCTCCCTCATGTCTATGCACAGTAGGCGAATGTGTTCCCTAGTCCCAAAATAGGCTAATCTTAATTTCCTAGCATACAAAATGCCTTGGTTACATTGAAATTGCTACGTACGCTGTATTGTAGCTCTTACTAACAACTTGTGTAGCTTCCTAAACCAATTAGGAGTTGTTGATTAAATTGGGTGTCCCGTGACACTAAAGTGAGAGCTTTGAGATAGCTCGCAGCCCTACAAAATGCTGCACACAAAGAAAAAGGGTCACGGCTCAGGTATCTGAAGCTTAGATTCCCAACATAGCTAGGATGACGCTGAACCGTAACTCGGCGCTATGATAGCTGACTGCCAGTATCAGGTCAATAGTACAACCGAATAGTGAGGGGACAATACTGTCCCTCACCTCCTATGCCAGCCTGAAGTTCTACAAGGCATCACTGTTTTGAAATCTAGTAAAGGCAACTTCTGAGAAGGGATGTGACTAATCAGCGGCCTAGCAATCTCAAGACTTTGTTCGGTTACGCTTTTATGCTTATGGGCAGGTGCCTTGGAGGTTCGGGGTTAGAGTTCTGAAGAAGGGGGTGAGTCCGACCCGTTCACCTGGTCGCCTTCACGGAGGCTGTCCAGTATCCCCTTTGCTTCCTCTTCTTTGGATGCCAGCACATAGATTTCACATGGTATGAATGGTGAACTTAGGCTATAGCCGCCAAGTATCCCAGCTATAGCACCTTCTTTCTTCAGTAGGCAGTGAATGCCATTATCCTCTAGGACTCCTGCCAAAAACTCTGCCTCTATCTCGTTTTGAGCAGTGGCGAGATGCCTGAGCGGCTCGCTACCTGTTTTATGCTTGGAAGCTTCACATTTGTTATCCATCTCCGTACTGACCGGCCTCTCTAATCATTGTACCATCTCTGGGGTCTAACCTCTTGCTGTTGCCTTGTCCAGTCGGTTCCTAGACTTCTAATGGTGGATGCTACATTTCTAGGAACCGGAAGCTATCGCGGAGACAGAAATTGACAGGTTGGCTCAAGAAGTCTTCGGCCCACAGTGGTAGCCCAGTAATTACTGATTATTGCGACTCAAGCAGCCATCAAACACTATGATGCTAAAGAGATTACTGCCTCTCGCTACAGTTGATTGGTGGTAAGAAAGACTAGGCGGAAAGAGCATAATCTTTGACTAGCTGGTCACCTACTTGAACAACCATCTGACCGGCCACTTGACTGCCATTTGACTCATCTAATCAACATTTGACTGTTTTCAAGACGAGGTCACACATTTCATCTTGTTGTTGGGTGGCGCCCTGAGCTCCAACTGCTCAGCCTCCTCGTCACTTCTGTGCCATACGTAAAATGAAATGAGAAATGTGGTACAGTTATATTGTGTTTCCAAAGTGGGGGTTATGCAAGAATACCGGAGGAGGTCGATAGAGATAGTCGACTAGATGTTTTGAAACAAGGTTTCGATCAGGGTTCTGCTGGGCTTAATAATATTGTCATCAGGAAGGTGAGACTCGCTATATTGCTTCTACCCCGGGAGGGCGTTACGGGGGAAGCGAAACAAGCAAAATAACACTAGGAACGTATCAAACTGGAAGGAGGTGCTCCAATGGCAAGAAGGCCAAGGAAGGTGCTTATCTTTGGTTTGGATGGGCCTGTTGCGCCCAGACTGCTTAGGTATTGCCGAGAGGGCAAATTGCCGGCCTTGGCCAAGGTTATTGACAACGGCGTTTTGGCCCAAAACGCTATGGTGCCGCTGCCTACAGCAACGCCCGCCAACTGGACATCCATAGCCACCGGTGCTTGGCCGAGCACCCATGGCATTACCGACTACAACGTGCACAATCCTGGAGATGCCTTGGACCGTGCCCATGCTGCCTTCTATAGTGGTGATGTCAATGCTGAGTTTCTATGGAATGCTATTGCCAAAGCCGGTAAGAAGTCGGTCGTAGTCAATTATGTCGCCACGTGGCCACCTGTGGTGGAAAACGGCATTCAGATCGGTGGTGCTGGGTGTGATATCAATCAGTGGTTTTACCCGGCTCTCCTGTTTGGGCCCCAGACAGCCAAAGCCCGGCGGAAGGGGGAAACCACTGCCGGCCTTCGCCTAGATGAAGATGGACTGGGGATGGGGGAAGCGGGGCCGCGTGTGTGGGCCACACTCTCGCTTGGGGGCCTCTTCTGCACAAAGACGTTTCAGCCCGAGTCTCGTGCACCAATCAGGATCGAACTGAGAAAGCCCAGTAGCTGGAGTAGCATGCCACCAGCCACGAGCGTCCTAGAGGCTGACCTGATTGTGCGCCCTGCTGGAGCTCGCTATCAGATGACGCCCCCGACATGGCACATGTTGGTATTGGACACGAAAGGCAGTGGCTATGACATGGTGATCATCTGCGACCGTAAGGACGCTGCATCACCTTTGGCTGAGCTGAAAGTAGGTCAATGGAGCCCCATCATAACAAAGGAGTTTCAGACTGAAGCTGGTCCCAAGAGAGGCTCATTCGCCCTGAAGCTTCTGGAACTGTCAAGGGATGCCCAGGACCTCCGACTGTACCATAGCTCAATCTGCGCGCTGGATGGCTGGTCATATCCCGAATCTCTAGCTGCAGAGATCAAATCTGAGAAAGGCCTGCCCAATCCTGAAAGCGGCTTCTTCGGTTTCAACAAGGGTTGGTTTGACACCAACACTCTGTTCGAGGTAATAGAGATGCAGCGGCGGTGGTACGCAGATGCATGCACCTACCTCTTGAAGAACAAGCCGTGGGATCTGTTCATTATGCGCTACCACCTACCAGACACTGCCTGGCATTCTATCTCTTCGATGATGGACCCAGCTACCCCGAAGAATGAGGCAGAGCGCAGGCACTACCAGGAGGTGGAACTGGGAATATACCAAGCATGCGACCGACTGGCCAAAGACCTGTTTTCCTGTGCTGACGAGGACGAGACGCTGTTTGCTGTGATCTCCGATCATGGTTCCAAGCCCCCCGGCCATCCCGGTTTCAATGCCAACAGGATCTTGGAGGATGCTGGTCTCCTCGTCCGCGATAAGGAGGGCAAAGTCAACTGGTCAAAGACCAGGGCGGTTGCACGGCCCGTTGTGTGGGTCTACATCAATCTTAAAGGTCGAAGCCCTGGCGGTGTCGTGAACCCAGGTGAGGAATATCGCCAGGTACAGGATCAGATCATCAGAGCCCTCACGGACTACGTCGAACCTACTTCAGGCAGAAAGCCTGTATTATTTGCCCTGAGGAAAGAGGATGCTCGTTTCATCAATATCTATGGCGCGCATGTAGGTGACGTAGTGTATGCTCTAAGTGAACACTTCGGGTTGCAGCATGGTCCGTTTCTGCCTTCTGCCGAGTGGCACGGGGGCTCAATGCGAGGCATCTTTGCTTTATGTGGTCCTGGGATAAGAAAAGGTGTGGAGATAGAGCGCAATGTGTGGTGTGTGGATCTTGTTCCCACCATCTGCCACCTGGCAGGCTGGCCCGTTCCGCGAGATGCAGAGGGAGCAGTGATCTTCCAAGCCTTCGATAACGAAGACACGATTTAGATCGATACCAGAAGAATACTACACAACGATGATCACATTCCTGCCTGGCCCAACCGGCTGTGGGGTGGTTCGTCCGGTCCGTGTACGATTCTGTGCACCGGAAGATGCTTGTCTTTCAGGCGTGGACTTTGTTGAGTAAGCTGCCGGATCTTGACAGATGGGTGAGAACAGCCATCAACTTGAGCGATTAGAGGGGGAGAGGGCTGCGAGCCCCAAGGAGTTTTAGACCGCAGGCATTACAGGTCTATTCGTATCTGCCAGCCGGCCGTAGTTAGCTGAAAACGGTCTATGGGTGAAGAATGAATGCAAACATTTGCACATTATGAAGGAGGCCGCTCGTGGAGTATCGCAATTTGGGAAGATCTGGGCTTAAGGTATCTGTCATCGGGATGGGGTCTCACTACTTTGGCTGGTTGCAGGACGAAGCAACTTCAATTGCCATCATCAACCGCGCCATAAGCGAAGGCATCACCTTCATCGATACCGCCAATGTATACGATATGGGCCGTTCAGAGGAATTCGTCGGCAAAGCGATAAAGGGGAGACGTTCCGAAGTCGTTGTTGCAACCAAATTTGGGTGGCCCATGGGTGGTGGCCCCTCTGGGGCACCTGTTGACGTTCGTCTCAATGAACGGGGTGGCTCACGCCACCATGTAATGAGGGCGGCGGAGGCCAGTCTGATGCGCCTCAATACAGACTACATTGATCTGTACCAGATGCATGTACCTGACCCAACAACTCCAATCGAGGAAACCTCGCGTGCTATGGACGACTTGGTACGAGCTGGAAAGGTGCGCTATATCGGCTGCTCCAATTTTGCAGGCTGGCAGCTTTCCGAGGCGTTGTGGACGTCTCGGGCCAATAACCTGCACTCATTTGTAACGGTGCAATCGCGGTATAACCTTCTTGAGCGCCAAATCGAGCGAGAACTAGTTCCGTGCTGCGAGGCTCACGGAATCGGAGTTATTCCCTGGGGGCCGCTGGCCGGTGGTTTCCTGACCGGCAAGTATCGCCGCGACCAGCCTCCGCCTGCCGATACATTGCT
>JBGOXA010000175.1:0-4486 GCA_041478915.1 Dehalococcoidia bacterium | reverse complement strand
AGAGCTTACCCCTTTTCGACTACATGGTGGTGAACCACCAGGGTAAGTTGGATTCAGCGGTGTCTCAGATCATGAGTATTGTCACTGCTGAAAAATGCCGTGTCAATCGTCGCCTGTTCAAGCTGGAGTGAACAAGCAATGTTGCGTAGATGCTATCTATCGTTCCTGAGTGTGGGAAGGGCCTTTAGCTGTAAGAATGTAGGGAGGGATCTTCAGACCCCTCCGAACCGGAGAGTGCTTTGCTTTGAGGCGCTTTCTCTTTTGCCTCCTCCCACAGTCTGTCTTGCTGCTCAATAGATAGGCTACCTAAGGTGATGCCCTGCTTCTGACAAACCTCTTCCATGTAGTGGAACCTCTGTTGAAATCTCTCGTTCGCTAAGCGAAGGGCGTCTTCTGCTTCCACATCTAACCACCTGCCAATGTTGACCAGAGTAAACAGTAGATCTCCAAACTCTGCCGCTTTTTGTTCTTGGTCAGCAGTCTGCTCCAGCTCTTTGACTTCCTCCACCAGTTTCTGGAGAACATCATCAACTTTTCTCCAGTCAAAGCCCACCATCGCCGCTCGTCGCTGCATTGCCTGGCTGTAGGCCAGGGCAGGCATTCCTTTGGGCAAGCCGGAGAGAACAGAAGCTCCCTGTCGTTCTTCTCGTTTCAACTCCTCCCAGTTTCGGGCTACCTCTTCTGCGTCCTTTACATTCGTTTTTTGAAAAACATGAGGGTGGCGGTGTATCAGCTTAGCGTTGATTCTTCGCAGCACATCCTCAATGTCAAATTCGCCCTGCTCGGCGGCAATCTGGCTATGGAGCACGATCTGCATCAGGAGGTCACCCAGTTCCTCAGCTAGCTTCTCGCTGTCTCCCCCGTCTATAGCTTCCAAAACTTCATAGCACTCTTGTAACAGATGCGGCTTCAAAGAGAGGTGGGTCTGTTTTCTGTCCCAGGGGCAACCCTGTGGCCCTCGCAGTCTGGCTATGATACCTACCAGAGTGGCAAAACTCTCGAGTTTTCTTCTATAAACCACGAATTTGTCTTGGGGCCTTGCCCGCCGCTTCTTCAAGAGGGCAGGCAATGGAGATTACCTCATGCCCTGGGTCTAAGTTCATCAACCTCACCCCACGGGTACTCCTGCCTTGGATGGAGATGCTCTCCTTAGTCACGCGGATGATGACGCCTTTGTCAGAGATAAGCATCAGTTCACCTGAGGGAGAGGTCTGTTTGGCGGCCACCACTCTGCCTACCTTTTGGCTCACTCGGTGGGTTAGTACTCCCTTGCCACCGTGATGTTGAGTGGGGTAGCCCTCTATCGGAGTGAGCTTGCCAAAGCCGTTGCTGGTGACTGTGAGGATGTGAGTGGCGGGACAGACGACTTCCATGCTTATCACCCTATCTCCCGGGCTAAGCCGTATGCCACGCACTCCCTGGCTGGTTCTAGAAAGGGCTCTGAAATCGCTGACCGCAAATCTAATCGCCTTCCCCTTCTCTGTCACTAGCATGACTTCATCTTCCTCCTTGGCCAGGCGAGCTGCCACTAGTTCGTCCCCACTTCCCAGTGTTATGGCGATAAGTCCTCGGGCTTTTAGGGAGCTGAATCTCTCGATGGGAGTCCTTTTTATCTTGCCCTTACGGGTAGCCAGGAGCAGAAAATTGCCTGGTTCGAAGTTCGCTGTTACCGCTGTCGATATCTGCTCCTCAGGATTGAGAGAGAGCAGGTTAACCAGAGGCGTTCCTTTGGCTGTTCGCGACGTATCCTGGGGGATTCGATAGCACTTAATGGACAGGACTCTACCCTTGCTGGTGAAGAAGAGCAAAGTATCATGGGTGTCAGCTATGAGGAAGATGGAAGCCTCTTCTGCCTCCTTGGTAACCATTCCCCTGACACCTTTCCCTCCCCGGTGTTGCAGCCTGTAGGTATCGCTGGGGACACGCTTGGCATATCCCCTGGTGCTGAGGGTGACTACCATCTCTTGATGGGGGATGAGGTCCTTATCACTGAAGTCGGCTGCTTCCTCCAAGGTGACCTGAGTCCTTCGAGCATCTCCGAACTTGGACTTGAGTTCCTCCGTTTCCTCCTTGATGAGGAGTAGTATCTTCTTGGGATCGGCCAGGAGGTCTTCCAGATGAGCGATGGTCTTGAGTGTCTCAGAATACTCGTCTAAGATCTTCTCGCGTTCCAGTGCTACCAAACGGCGCAGTTGCAGGTCAAGGATAGCCTGCGCCTGTGTCTGGGACAAACCTAGGTTAGCTATCAATTCATCGCGTGCTGTCTCCGTGGTGCGCGAGCGCCGGATAATAGCCACCACCTGATCCAAGTGGTCCAGAGCAATCTTCAGCCCTTCCAGTATGTGCGCTCTATCTTTAGCCTGCTTCAGTTCGAATCGGGAACGACGGACTATGACTTGGTGGCGGAAATCAATGTAGTGTTGTAGCGCCTCCTTCAAGCTGATAACTCTAGGCTGCCCATCCACCAGGGCCAACATATTTACATAAAACACTGATTGCAGTGCCGTGTGTTTATAAAGATTATTCAGCAGTTGCTCCGGGTGCGTTTCTTTTTTTAGCTCTATCACGATGCGCATTCCCTGCCTGTCCGATTCGTCACGTATCTCGCTGATCCCCTCAACCTTCTTGTCTTTGGTTAACTTGGCGATCCTTTCTACCAGTTCTGCCTTGTTTATCTGATACGGGAGCTCGGTGATCAGTATCTGGCGTCGCCCTTTAGGTAGATCTGTGATGTCAGCTTTGGCTCGGGTGACGACTCTGCCCTGACCGGTGGTATAGGCTTTTCGTACTTCCTCAAGTCCCAAGATAATGCCCCCGGTGGGGAAATCAGGCGCGGGAACAAATTCGACCAACTCATCAATGGTGGCCTGAGGATGGTCGATAAGAAAGGTAATAGCCTGGCAGATCTCGGTGAGATTATGAGGAGGGATATTGGTTGCCATGCCGACAGCAATTCCGGAGCTGCCATTGACCAGCAGGTTAGGGAGTCGACTGGGAAGTACGACCGGTTCTTTCAGGGTGTCGTCAAAGTTAGGGACAAAACCAACCGTATCCTTGTCGATGTCGATCAGCATTTCCTGTGCGATAGCAGCCAGGCGTGCCTCGGTGTAACGCATGGCGGCAGGTGGATCGTTATCTACGCTACCAAAGTTTCCTTGCCCTTCAACAAGGACGTATCTCATAGAAAAGTCCTGTGCCATGCGGACTAGAGCCTCGTAAACCGGTGCGTCGCCGTGGGGATGGTACTTTCCCAGTACCTCACCTACAATGCGAGCGCATTTCTTGTAGGGTGAGGTATGGCGTATCCCTAGCTCGTTAATGGCGTAGAGGATACGGCGATGCACTGGCTTGAGACCATCGCGCACGTCGGGTAGGGCGCGGGAGACGATGACACTCATCGCGTAGTCAAGGTACGAGCTCCTGACCTCGTCCTCGATCTTGACTGGTTTAACTGTTCCTATTTCTACTGTGTCCACTCAGATGGCCTCTTCCTTGTCCGATGGGCAAGAGTAGCGCTTCAAAAATCGACCTCGCTAAAGCCTTCCATTTCCGGCTCCGCTGCTTCAAGGTCTTCGTCTGCTTCCTCCTCCGCCCTCTGCCTTAGTAATCTCTCTTTAACATAAGGACGAAATCCTTCCCTTTTCTTTGGTGGGAAGGAAAGGCGTCCTGTTTGGCTGGGATGCTGATAAACTTCGCTGATAAGCACCTTTAGCTCGCCTTCTCCCAGATTGGTTATGACGGCAGTATAGCGGTTGCCGCCCTTAATCAGCCTAGCTAAGCGCAGTCCGTATTTGGGCTCCACCTCACCGAGGTACTCATCTTGTGCACTCTTGGCTATCAACCGCTGCTCTTCTACCTGGAGGCTTATCTCCTCACCTGGGGCTATCCGGGCCAATACATTCCTCGGTGCCAGCTTCACCAGGCTCGCTGTTCTGGCCTTACTGGTCTCCTCCACAAAAACATCGACAACAACCTTGTGATGTTTCTCCTTCTGGGCCAATTCCCCTAATTCTGAGAGGCGCCTGAGGTTCTTTTTGGCGATATTGTTATAGGAATCTAGTTCTAGGGCACGCCCATAAGCTTCCCTGGCAGCGGCATAATCCCCTATTTCCATTAAGGCCCTTCCCAACCGGTTATAGGTCTCCACATCGTCTGGGAAAAGCTTCAGAATCGTCCTGTTGGCCGCCACTGCTTCCTCCCAGCGGCCTTGTATTGCCAAGCCGACGGCTTCCTTGACATAGTGTTCCATACTTGACTTGCCGTGTTGGGAAGACACTGCCTACTCCTACTATATAGATGCCCCAATACTATTAAAATATCCACGTATCCACTCCTGAGGTAAGTGGATCCATGTGTATACCGCAAGGATTTTAGGGCTTGCCAAATCAATTTGCAAGAGGGCGAATTGACCCGAAATCAGCGATTGAGGGTTTGATGTTGTGGGAGTACAGGGCAAGCCCATTTCCCAGGCGGTTTTTCGGGTTTT
>JBGOXA010000044.1:0-9034 GCA_041478915.1 Dehalococcoidia bacterium | reverse complement strand
CAAATAGACCTTACGGCTGAAGGTCAGGTCAACTGCTAGGCAGCAAGACAGCAAATGTCGGGTGGGCGAAGTCCTTTTTTGGCAAGGACGGAACTCGCCAAATCAGACTGAGTTCATTTCTTCACCTTGAAGAGGGTAGGCGGGGCAATAGAGAAGGGTAGGTTTTACCAGGCCTCGCCCACCCCTATGGCTGGTTCTGAAGCTCTCTACCAATCCGGCATGCCTGTAAACAAAGCCCGCAGCTATGTTTTCTGCCGATTACCGAGATATACTCCAATCGCTTTTCATTACACAAATAGGCATCAAACAGATCATCTCTTTCCTTGCCACGCTCCCAGTTGACATTATATATGGCTCCATAGGGGCAGGCCTCTACGCAAGGAGAACACTCTCCACACTGGCTCCTGACAATAGGTTCCGCTGTCGCGAATCTGGCCTTGGTGAGCACAGTCCCCAGCCTGATCCTCGGCCCGTATTCCGGGGTGACCAGCAGAGAAGGCTTGCCAATCCATCCCAGGCCAGCACAGGTTGCCGCTGTCTTATGGGGAAAGGCATGTAACTCCTGGAGTTGTTTGTTGCTCTCTACCAGCACGCTGATGGGGGTGACCACATGTTCGTAGCCCCACTCTGCTAGCAGGTTTTCCGTGATACTCAGCAATCGCTTCATGGGGCTATTCAGTCCTGTGAGGTGCTTGTGGAAAGCATCTTCCTCTGTGTGGAGGTTATCGACTATCTTTTCGTCGTATTTCAGCCCCAAAGAGATGGCAACGGGGAACTCCTGTGTTAGCTCTGACCCGACAACAGAAACATCTCCAAAGCCCACCAGAGACGCCCCGTTCTCCTTCAGCGTTCTGACGAGAGATTCCTGCCGCCTGCTTATGTCATTGCTCATCTACGTCTCTTAACGACAGCCATATTAGGTGAATGCGGTCGGGTCATACACCCTCTGGCGATAGGCGCGCACCCTAAAGCAGCCCCTGAGCTGTGGCTTCTCACCATTGTCGTATCAACTCAGAATAACTGCCCGCTTTCGCGGCTGTCAAACTGCTTGACAAGGAGCGGGTAGCAGCCTAAGATAGCGGCCAAGGAGGTTCTTACGGCGGGAGGATTCTACATGTCTCGGGACTTGGCTCCCAGAGGCTATACAGTTCTGTGCTGGGATTAGGGCGAAGTAATCTTCCCGTAAGGACGCGCAGGAAAAACCTGGTGAATACGGCAGCGCCTGGGCTTTCGGCGCTAACCAGGCGTTTTATTGGGGGTCTCAGGCTGATTCCAGCTATTGGAAGGCTTAAAGTCAAAAGAAAGGAAGAAGGAGGTTAACATGGGAATAGACTACGACGTGATAGTGGTTGGTGCCGGGCCGGGTGGTGTTTGCTGTGCTGCCCTGTTGTCCCAGAAGGGGTTGAAGGTGCTGCTCCTGGACAAGAACGCCAGGGTGGGTGGTAAGACCATGGACCAGGGCATCAAGGGCACCCATGGCGAGAGGTGGGCTACGGGAGGTTTCAGTATGGCGGGCCCATTTGTCAAGGCCTACAAGATGCTCGGAATAGAGTCCAAACTCGACATATCAGTTAAGCCGATGGCGGCCATCTATCGTCATGACGGCATGAAATGGTCGACAAAATCGCCCGCCGCAATTGTGATCGACATGGAACACTACTCGGGAATGGACCCGAACCAGCTCTTTGACCAGTGGGGGATGAAAGACCAGAAAAAGCGCGACATCACGCTACAATTGATGGCGGAGATCGTCGCCGGGACCCAGGATCCGGCGACGCTGGAGAGGTGGGAAGATATCACCATCAAGGACTGGTTTGCCCAGCGGCCTGAGATACCGCGTGAGGCATACGAGTATCTTGCTTATGTAGCCCAGGTTAGCCAGGAAAGCGTGCCGGAGCTCCTGCCCATGGCCGTTTTCCGTACCCAGTTCCAAGAACAGGGAACGCCGATGGGTTACCCCAGGGGTGGCTACGGGCGACTTTCGGAGGATATGGCTGAGGCGTTTAAGCAGTTTGGTGGAGAGCTGGTCCTGCGGACCCGAGTGGAGCGGATTCTGGTGGAGAAGGGCTGTGCCACGGCTGTGCTCACCCAGAAAGGCCTGTTCAGGGCACCGGTAGTGGTGAGCGACGCGGGCATTCAACCGACGGTGATGAAACTGGTCGGAGAAGAACACTTTGACCAGAGCTACGTGGCCCATGTCAAAGGACTTGTGCCAGCGCTGGGGTACAACGGAATCCGCTACGTGCTGCGGGAACCCATATTAGAGCACGCTCTATATCAGATATCGTCGGATACTAGCTGGTGGAACCTGGATGAGTATCTCAGGATCAAGGCGGGGGGCGCTCCCAAGGACGTTACAATAGCCTTGATAGTTACTACCAACTATGACCCGAACATGGGCCCGCCGGGCAAACAGGTGCTGGTGTTTGGGACCAACTGCAGCCCTGACACGAGAGACGATGCTATGCTCAAAGCGCTGAACAAGCGAATAGAGGACCAACTGCTGGAGGTATTCCCGCAGGTAGGTCCCGCGATTGAGTCCAAGGCCTATGCCGGTCCTCGCGAGGTGGCGGCGCTATCGCGTGACGAGACGGCCCCGGGCACGGGCGGGGAGTTCATGCTGGCCGTGAATATAGGGCAGACAGGGAAGTACAAGCCAAAGGCGCAGTCACCCATACCTGGTCTGTTCTATGTGGGCATGGATGTGGGTAGCAACAGGCACCTCATAGGCTCGCAGTGTGCCTGTGACTCGGGGATCAACGTAGCGCAAATGGTCTATCAGTATTACCTGGGCCGCAAGTTTGTCGGGTGGTAGGTCACCGCTGAGCGCAGGTATGCGTGCTACGGCTCCCTCATTTGTCAGGGAAGGTGCCAGAGTAAACGTCCAATATTTAATAGTTCCATAAGGAGGCAAGGTGATTCTGGATAGGTTTTCTCTGAAAGACAAGGTGGCTATTGTCACAGGCGCTGGAAGAGGTATAGGACAAGGGATCGCGGTGGCGTTTGCTGAAGCTGGTGCTGATGTTACCTGCACCGCTCGAACAGTGAGCCAGATAGAGGCCACTGCGGCTGAAGTCCGCAGAATCGGCCGCCGCGCTCTGGCGATACCCTGTGATGTGCGGGATGCTGAACAAATACAGAACATGGTCGACAAGACTATAGAGGCGTTTGGCCGTATAGATATCCTGGTCAACAACGCTGCCGATGCTGAATACGGAAGACTGATGGACACCAACCCCTCTTCCTTTGCATCAGACCTGAATGCCTGTCTCATTAGCGCCTTCCTGTGTATCAAGGCGGTGGCTCCCATTATGCTGAAACAGAAATCGGGTTCTATTATCAACATCTCAAGTCGGCAATCCCAGATGCCATCGCTCGGCCAGGGCCCTTACGGGGCTGCCAAGGCTGGAATGAACAGTATCACCAAAACTCTGGCCTGGGAACTGGCACCCTACATACGGGTGAATGCCATCCTGCCTGGTGCGATCACGCACCCCTCGGTTCTCGAGTACCTCGGGCCAGTGAAAGACCTGCTCATAGAGGGGACTCCGCTGAGGCGCACCGGCACGCCGGAGGATATCGCGCTGGCTGCGATATACCTGGCTTCCCCCGCCTCCGACTGGGTGACAGGCAAATTGCTCGAAGTGGATGGCGGTATGGAGTTTTCTTACAACATCCACATTGCCCTGGGAAATCTCGGGTAAAGAGCTATAATGGGGCTTCTGAACCGCTGCTGGAGCCGGCGCTACGGAGCATGCTGAACCAGATCTCCGCCATGTTCCTCTAAACACTGACGCCCAGGAGTCCAGTCTGCTTAGCGGTCTATGAAGGCTTCTCCTTAGTTAGCGCCTGAGCAGGGGCAAAAAGGAGGCTACCCGGCATAGGGAACAGTCATCCTTTCTCCGTGTGGGCCCACTTCATACGTTGTCGCAGTTCCTCCCTATATTTGTTTTCCTTCTTCAGCCGGGTCTTATACCTGCGGGAAAAGACGAGCTTACTCACTACAAAGAGAAATATCGCCCCAAGTATCCCTAGAACTACCCATACCCAGCCAGAAGTGCCACCACCTGACGCTTCCTTAAAGGAGGCTTGAGGTAGCTTGACATCTTTGTCCAGCGATTCCAAGGGAATCTGATTGAAGAGAGGATGGCTGGAGTCGTAAAGGTCATTGTAGGACTGTACGGCTGTCAGCCAGGCATGCCCTGCTAGTAACTCACTTAGTCGCGGGTCAATAGAGGCAAGCTCCTCCTCATCCAATTCGAACTGAACCCGCTTTCCATTAGCTCGGGCAACCTTCATCCCTACCTTCTCCTCAACCGCCCCGTCGAAGGAATACTGGCTTTCAGGCAACTGGCTGGCGTCTGTCAAACGCTCCGGTGTCAGCAGGAACAGGCTTATCTGTGTGTACCCGGGAATGATGGAGGAGATCTTTAGAGGGAAGTAGAGGGTATCGCTCTGAAACTGATAAACGATAGGCTCTACGCTGTTCTGATCAGGGCTTAGCTCTATAAGGTCGAAAACAAAGAACTGTATCCCCTCTTGAATGTATTGCGCTGCCAGCAACTCCAGCCCGGGTGAGGATATCTGGTGCTGGATCTGGTTCCGGGCCAAGAAGTCCTCTCCCCATTTGATGAGCTCAGCAGCATCAGTGGCTTTGGCTACCCAGATGTCATGGGCCCCGATTTTCTCGTGAAAGACGATGTCCACTCCCTCTCCACCACCTCCTTCTCCTTTCCCGGCGGCGCAATCCAGCCATGTGTGTCGGTTAGGGAAGTGCTCACGAAGCAGGTCCCTGATGCGGAGAAAGGAGTTGAAATCCCCTTGTTCTATTTTTTCAGGCTGGGAGGGCAAGGGGATTATGCGAAGGGCCGTGGTATTCCCTTCCGCGTAAACGTCTGTAGATAGAATCAATATCTCCTGCTGGCCGTCCCAAGCGATGATTGCCTTTTGCCCCGGCTCATCAATCAAGATATCGGCTATGGGAATCATGCCGCCGTCGGCCAAAACTGAAGGGGGTGCCGAGGGAAAAAGAAGACAGGCACAAACCATTGCGGATAGGATCAATCCAAGGTATCTCATTGGAACTGCCTTCAACCCCACGCTCAACCCCCTTCAACCCGGCGGCGCGACTTAGACAGAGCAATCTCTGGCCACATTATAACATACGAAGTCCAGCCTGGAGGCTAGTCTCTAACGCTACATTGCGGACGGTGGCCGCTCACCCTTCTCAGCTATTGTTCGCCTGTGTCGGCCCACTTTATGCGCTCTCGTAGTTCTTCTCTCTCCTTCTACCAGTTTCCTCTTTGCCATCTCCGCCACATTCGTGTGACATAGAGCAGCCCACCCAGTGCAACAACAGCCAAACCTACTAGCCACCATACCCAGCCGGGAGTGCCGCCACCAGATAGCTCTCCAAAGGAAGCTTGAGTTAGCTTGACATCTTTGTCCAGCGATGCCAAGGGGATGCCCAACCGATAATCAGGAGGGTTATAAGACTGTACGGCAGTCAGCCAGGCATGCCCTGGCAGCAACTCAGTTAGCCGCGCGTCGATAGAGGCAAGCTCTTCCTCACCCAATTCGAACTGAACCCGCTTGCCGTTAGCCTTGGCAATATTCATCCCCATCCCATTCTCCTCAGACTGGTTTTCAGGCAACTGGCTTACGTCTACCAAAGCTTCCAGCGTCAGCAGGAATAGACTTATCTGGGTGTACCCGGGAATGATGGAGGAGATTTTCAGAGGGTAGTAGAGGGTATCGCTCTGGAACTGGTAAACGATAGGCTCCACGCTCTTTTGATCAACGCTTAGCTCTATAAGGTCGAAGACGAAGAACTGTATCCCTTCTTGAATGTATTGCGCTGTCAGCAACTCCAGCCCAGGTGAAGATATCTGGTGCTGGATTTGGTTCCGGGCTAAGAACTGCTCCGCCCATTTGATAAGCTCAGCGGCATCGGTGGCTTTAGCTACCCAGATGTCATGCGCTCCAATCTTCTCATGAAAGACGATGTCCACGCCCTCCCCATCACCTCCCCCCTTGCCACCAGGACAATCCAGCCACGTGTGTCGGTGGCGAAACCGATCATAAATCAGATCCCTGATGCGGAGAAAGGAGTTGAAATCCCCCTGCTCTATCCTATCAGGCTGAGATGGCAAGGGGATTACGCGAAGTGCTGTTGTGTTCCCTTCGGCATGAACGTCTGTAGATAGAATCAATATCTCCTCTTGGCCGTCCCAAGCGATGATTGCCTTTTGCCCCGGCTCATCAATTGAGATGTGTTCTGCTATGGATATGGAAATCATGCCACCATCGGCCAAAACCGGAGGGGGCAGTGAAAGGAAAAGAAGGCAACCACAAACCATCACAGACAGAATCAACCCAAGGTATCTCATTGGAACTGCCTTTAATCCCATGCCCAACCCCCTTCAACCCGGCGGCGCGAATTAGAATGAGCAATCTCTGATAACATTATAGCATACGAAGTCCAGCCTGGAGGCTAGTCTCTTACGCTACGTTGCGGACGGTGGCCGCTCACCCTTCTTAGCTATTCTGCGCCCTGCTTTGCCCTGATTTTCTCCAAAGCCTCTGCGGCAGCTTGGCGAACAAGGCTATCTTCATCCTCCAAGGCCCTGTTCAGAGGTTCTATGGCCCTGGCATCTCCTATGTTTCCCACGGCAACTGCTGCCACCCGTCGAAGGAAGCTATCTTCATCCTGCAATGCTTGTATGAGCGGTTCCACTCCCCTGGCATCCCCTATCTCTCCGAGGCCCAATGCCGCTCTTGCCCGAACATCACTTACTAGATTCTTATCTTCCAGAACTCTTATCAAGCCTGTGACATCCTTCCTCTGTATCATCTTTTCAACCTGCTCACCCGCTAGCTGCGCGCAAGATATGCCTAGCAAAGCCGGGATCAGCAGCATGATGACAAGCAGTAGCAACTTCTTCGGCATACTTAGTCCCCTTCCCTTCGTCTCAACGTTCTTTCTGGCCATGTCCGTTGACCCAGATATATCAGGTAGGTAAGGCGATGTCAAATAGAATGGGGCCTGCTGTCTTCATGTGTTAGCAGGCATCAGTCATATGCTATAATTACCACACTGAAAGCAGCTCCCAGGCGAGCGTCGTGCCCCATGTGCAGGCTGGCTAATGGAGGGGACAGAACACGCTAGTCTGGGTGGCATGAAGGAGTAATCTGATGATGAAAGCCGCAGTGATCTACGGTGGCCGTGATGTAAGGCTGGAGACGGTAGAGGCCCCTTCCATCCAAAAGGATGAGATACTGGTGAAAGTGAAGGCCTGTGGGATATGCGGCACTGATCTCCACAGGTACAGGACGGGTGATGTCTCCCCATCCTGGAGGATACTGGGGCATGAGTTTAGTGGTGAGATAGTCGAGATAGGAAAAAGTGTTGATGGTTTGAGGGTGGGGGATAGGGTGGTGGGGACTGGCTACCGCGCCTGCGGGGAGTGCCATTGGTGCCGGCAAGGTCAAACGGAAAGGTGCCCCAATCCGGCTGTTCCGGGGGAGGGTTTGGACGGCGCCTTTGCTGAGTATGTTGTAGTGCCTAACCCGGCGCCCGGGAAAACACTTTTCAGCATACCAGGGGATCTAAGTTGGGAGGTAGCCGCCACCATTGAGCCTGTGTCAGTGGCCTGTTTTGCTGTGAGGCGGGCTGGCATCCAGCCCAAGGACACAGTGGTTGTCTTAGGAGCAGGCATGATTGGCCAGTGCGTCGCCCAGGAGTGCAAGGCTGTAGGGGCACCCAAAGTGATCATCAGTGAGCCTTCAGCTATGCGTCGAGCCACCGCCAGCAAGCTGGGCGCTGATACCGTCCTCAACCCCGTGGAAACAGATCCAATCGAGGCTGTCAAGGAAGCTACTTCAGGAGAGATGGCAGACGTGGTCTTTGAATGCTCTGGTTCACCAGTGGCCTTCCGTCAAGGAGCGCAGATGCTACGGCCTTTCGGGAGGATGATGCAAGTGGGTATCTTTGAAAAGAACCTGGAGCTGACTCCACCTCTGATGAGCCTGATGTTTCAGTTTCGGAATATCACCCTGCGGGGCTGTGGTGGGCAGAGGTGGGACATGGCCCTGGAGATGATACAGACAGGCCAGATCAAGACGAGAGACCTGATAACGCACCAGTTCCCCCTCGACCGTGTCAAGGAGGCTTTCGAGACCCAGATCAACGCCGATGAGGCAATAAAGGTGCTGCTAAAACCGTAGGCGCCGCTGTCTGCCCGCTGGCTCAGTGCGATCTCTCAAGGATGATGCTCGAATTCTGAAAATCAACTGCCTTGATGACCGCCTCTAGCTCCTTTTTCTCGCCGAAGATTGTCGAGAGGCGGAGCTTCTTGTCATGGATTTCTATGAGCGCTACCTCTTCGAGAACAAGTTCTCTTTGGCCGTTTCCCGTCAAATAAGCTTTTGCCAGACACATTTACCCCTCCCTTGCCCTGTCCAAAGCGGCGAGTAAGAACTCGTTCGCCTTGTTCATTTGCTGGGCTGCCTGCATCATGTCATCATAAACCGCTGCTTGCCCTAATTTCTTAGCTTTCTCGGCCCACTGTCTGAATTCCTGAGCATGTCCCCTGTTATGTTCAATCCAGTGGTTCAGCAATATCTTCAGCTTTTCCTTCTCACTTTCTTCAGGCATGGGCACGACCTCCCTTGGGCCATATCCGCCTGGGGGTATTATAGCACGGGCGTGTATGTGTGAAGAAACCCCGCGGGGCGGATTAGTAAACAGGGATTGGCCGTACAGCACGTTTCGCAAGTATCGTGCTTGTGGGTTCTATGATTGTGACTGGGGTAGCATTGGTGACCTTGGGTTGCCACTAGGGGTGCGGCGAGAGCAGGCGAAATTGGTGGGCGGAGCCCACCCTACCTGGCTATCATCGCTTCGGTGGAGGTTGGATGACTTTGAAACCAATATTGACCATTTCAACGCCTTCAATAACTGCACGCACAGAATAATTGCCATATTTCGGAAATTCCACGTTGCCAAATTCCATAACCACTCTGCCAACAGACT
>JBGOXA010000228.1:0-3602 GCA_041478915.1 Dehalococcoidia bacterium | reverse complement strand
CCCAAGGATGAAAGTGGCACCAACATAGCCAGGATCAAAACAAAAGCCACGGCCATTTTATACTTGCACTTCACTGTTAGTCCCCCCTTTCGTTCACTTTTGTTCTTGTCTGGGATTTCCGGTTTCAACTATTGATAAAGGCATGCCGACACCGGATCGCCCTTTACGGGATGACCATAATGACCTCTCCCTCCGGCTGTCAAGCACCTTTTGTAACAGGGTAAACTGAAGCCCCAAAAGGGGGCTTTTGAAGCCTTTTTACTTGAGGAACTCGCCTATTGAGCGCGGTTTGATATACGAATGCAGACTCAAACATGCTACTCACACATGGTCCAGCTTATATTGGTGCCTCGACCGTTACCGTGGTGCCTTTGCCTGGCTCGGACTCCATCTTCACGTTGCCGCCCAGCAATCGAGCTCTCTCCTGCACCCCGGCCAGGCCAAGCTTACCACTTCTGGTCAAATCGCCCATCGAGCTTGGAAGCTCAAACCCTTTGCCATTGTCGGCGATGGTTATCCTGATTCGGCTCGTGTCGAACTTCACGATGAGCTCGGCTTCGGTTGCCTGAGAATGCCTCCACACATTTCTTAATGCTTCCTGAGTAATGCGAAACAACATCAGTTCTGCCTCTTGAGGCAAGCGTCGTTCGCTACCAAGCACCTTGGTCTTAATTCTTACCCCTGAATATCCTGAAACGTCGGAGACCAGCCATTCCAGGGCTGGCAGTAGACCAAGGCGGTCGAGTATAGGCGGTCTCAAGTCCTGGCTCAAGCGCCGCACACCCTGAATGGTGTTGTTGATCTGTTGCCATAGATTCTCCAGAAGGGCCCGGTTGCTCTCCGAAAGCTCCTTGCCACTGGCGGCCAGATTATCCAACTGGCGGGAGAGGACAACCAGGGCCTGGATGGTGTCGTCGTGGAGCTCCCGGGCAATGCGCTTTCTCTCCTCCTCCTGGGCCTTGGTGACCTCCCTCAGGTAGAAGTTCAAGTTCTCCCGCATCCGCTTCTCTTCGGTGACATCCCTGGCAATGTTCTGGAAGCCGACTGGTACTCCATCCTCTACAACCAGGCTGGTAGTCAACATCAGAATAGCCTCCGATCCGTCTTTCCTGATTATGCGCTGTTCATACGGCTGTTCCAGAGGCTGCCTTTCGAGGAGCTTACTCCGGACTTCCATCGCCAGAGCGTGGCTTTCTTCAGGCAGAAAGTTTCTCACATTCATCGTGGTGAGCTCCTCCAAACGATACCCAGTCTGAGTCTCACATGCCCTGTTAGCCACTGTGATGTTGCCCTCCAGGTCATGAACCCAGATGGCATCATTGGCATTCTCGAACAGTCCTCGATAGTTTCTCTCTGAGACAGCCAGTCTTCGTGTCGCCAGACGTTCCTTCTCATAGAGACGGGCATTTTCAACAGCAACACCAATCTGATTGCCGATAGCAGTAAGCAATTCCACTTCATCTTCGCGAAACCAGCGATAGTCGTGCATAAGCATAGAAATGGTACCCATAACCTTCCCTTTGGATTTCAGGGGCACGCTGAGCAGCGAATGTATCCCCTGGCTCCTGGCTACCTCTATCTCTCTGGAAGTAAGCGTGGGATATTGAGAGGCATCCTCCACAAACAGCGGCTCCCCCGTCTGAGCTACTTGCCCACTGGAACTCTCGCCGAGCCTGATCTTGTCCCCGAGTTGGGCAAACTCGGCGGATACGCCTCGGTGAGAGGCAAGGGATAGCTCGCCGGCCTCTTCATCCATAAGATATATCAAGACAGCGTCAACCTGCATCACACTCATGACATTCTCGGTAGCCTTATCCAACACCTCCTGGAGCTCCAGGGACTGGGAAAGAGTGGCAGACGTCTGGTTAAGAGCAGCGAGCCGTCGCTCGCTATCTTTGATAACTTGAAGTTGAAATTGGAGGGCACTCTTTGCCTTCTTGAGCTCAGCGCGACGCTCCCGTCCCCTGCGCAATGCGTCGAAGGAGAGAAAGGCCACATTGCCAAGGGCGAAAACAGATCCCGTTTCAAAGATGGCCTCTCTAGTGTGAATCGAGAAGAAAATGGCGCGGGGGAGCATGCAGAAAAGTGCGACCAACGAAGTGGCAAAGGCTCCTGGCCACCCGAACAGGAAGCCAGCCCAGATTATCGGTGCCAGATAGGCAATCCTCTCGAAGGCGTGGCGCTCCAGGCCAAGGTCGGACAGGAAGTGAGTCAGGGATGCCGGGGGGTGTAGCTGCTCTACATATTGGGGAATGGTGATAAGCACCACTAAGGCTGCCAGAAACCAGAAACCCGGCTTTGTAAAGGTTCTTGTCAGCCAGCTAAGTGATTGTTGTTGCAACTCCTCCTACCTTTGACTCCTCGAGTGAAAGCCCTCAGGGCACGTCGTCGAGGGTGATCCAGCCTTCCTTCAGACCGCGCACCACAGCTTCGGTGCGGGAACCGACCTGCAGTTTGTTGAAAATGTGTGTCAGGTGCCCCTGAACCGTGCGTACGCTGAGAAAGAGCTGTTCGGCAATATCTTTATTGCTCAAGCCTCTGGTCGCCAGCCTGAGGATCTCCTTCTCTCGCTGGCTGAGCGTTTCCAGGGGCTCTCGCCTCTTGATCTTCTCGGTCCTGGACACGAAGCGGTTCAAGACCTTGCGAGCAATCGAAGGATGTAATACCGACTCCCCCGCGTGAACGGCTCGGACAGCATCTACTAGTTCACGTCCATGGACGTCCTTCAGCAAGTAGCCAGCAGCACCTGCCTCCAAAAGGTTAAAGACGAACTGATCATCATCATAAGCGCTGAGAATCAACACACCGATGCCAGGGCAAAGCTCCTTGATCCGTCTGGTGGCCTCGATGCCATCGACATGGGGCATGGCTATGTCGATTATGGCCACATCTGGTTTGAGTTCAGTAGCTAGCTCCACCGCCTCCCCTCCATCGGCGGCCTCAGCTACCACCTCCAGATCCTGTTCCTGCTCCAGAATGTGGCGGGTGCCCTCCCGCACCACTGCATGGTCATCGGCGATCAGAATCCTTATTCTGTCCAAATCAACCCCTCCTTACCGACCACCTCAATCAGGCTATGATCCTGGCTAAGAATCCCACTCTGTTGTGCCCAGGCCGACATGGGCGAGCAGCGACCATGGGTTAGTGGCTGGATTAGGTCTGCACGCAACCCCTTGTCACTTGCATTTTCCCACTCCGTCCAACCCAGGTCAAAGAATTGCACCCGCCGAAGCAATTGGAAGCTTGCCAGTCTTGAACTAGATCGCTCCAGCTTGAGGTTGCGGCCTTCCTGGTCTTCTTGCCCCGCGCTCTCAGCATCTCTCCCTATCCTCACCCATTGCTCCGGATGTCGCTCTTTGTGGTGAGTGGGGGTGTCATGGGTGTTCTCACCGGGATGGTACGCAATGAGACCGAGCGGCGTGGCCAGCTAGAGGCTCTGGTGAAAAACGAGAGGGATAGACTTCTGGGAATGCTTGAAATTATAGGGGAAGGGGTCTTGCTTATTGATCCGGAATACCGGATACGCTTCATGAATAGGAGCATGGCAAGGAAACTTGGGGAGGGCATAGGCTCGCTTTACTAGCAGTATCTGCACCACTTTG
>JBGOXA010000304.1:0-2878 GCA_041478915.1 Dehalococcoidia bacterium | reverse complement strand
TTCCAATTTGGTGGAAAGTTGAGGAGAAACCTGGGTCGTAACTAGGGTCGTGGAGGTCGTGATTCTGGTCGACATTCGTCGTAATTGGGTCGTAATTTGGTTACAAAAGGAAGGGCGGGCAAAAAGCGCCCGCCCTTGATCCGATACAAGTTACCTCGTGCTCCAGATCAGCTAAGTTCCATGAACTTGTAGCCTACGCCTCGCTCACTGCGGATCAGTTGGCGATGGTTCTCACCGCATCCGAGCTTCTTGCGGAGGCGATACATAAGGTCCTTCACAAGGGGGAGATCACTGACATATTCCGGACCCCACACCTTCTCCAGCAAGGCGCGGTGGGTAAGCACCCTGCCCTCATTTGTCACCAACTCACAGAGGAGATCATACTCGAGTGGGCTCAGCTCCACTGGCACGCCCGAGACGAATACCTGGCGGGCGGCGAAATTGATCTCCAGATTGCCGGCGACGAAGGGCAGACGGCCTGGTTTGAAGCCTTCCCCACGAGTGCGACGCAGCAGCGCATTCACCCTGGCCTGGACATCGGTAGGGCTGAACGGTTTGACGAAATACTCATCGGCCCCGGCCTCTAGAAGTTCGGCTCTGTCCATCTCACTTTCCTCTCCCATAAGGACGATCAAGGGGACGTAGGAAAACTCGCGAATCCTGGTCACCAAGTCCGCACAGCTCATGTCCGGTAAAGAAAAATCCACCATCACCACATCAGGTGACTCGGCTTTTGCCAGCTCTATACCTTTTGAGCCCACAGCAGCAGAGATGACAGTTGTATTTGGCCACCTTAGGTGCAGGGAGAAGGAAATGTGTTTCATTACTTTCTGGTCGTCCCCTATTAGCAGTACTTTCACCCTTGACTCACCTCCCTTCACATGAGGCTGTTTGGTTTTGCCTCGCCTTCAAAATTGGATTGGCGTTTGCCGCTCCCTGGGTCTTCGCCCGCAGGGGCTTTCGGCGGTTCCCACTGAAAGCAGTGAGAAGCTGCACCCTGAGCCCAACGGCTCATGTGAAGACAGCTTACCAGGATAGCGTCACGTTTGTGTCTCAAGAAGCAGTGCTGATGTCACAAATTCTTCTCTGAGAAGACCACCAATGCTCCAAGAAGGTCACCCATGGATGGCTTCGGGAATACCGCCTCTACCAATGGCAGAGTCGCCAAATCCCGTTCACCCTGTCCCCTGGCTCTCCCCAATCGGTTGTGCCGGGCAGGTAGCTCTCAGGCAGGCAACAGCGCCGGATACAGACAGTGATCAATTACGAAGACAGGTTCTCGATTGCCTGCCGCAAAGGGCATAGGGCCCGGTTTGATGCTGTCTCGACCGGTACGACGGACGAGTGCCTTTACCCTGGCCTGAGTCTCGGCAGGCCAGTACGGTTTGACGAAGCACCGATCGGCCCCGGCCTCCAGAAGTTCGGCTCGGTCCATCGGAGTTGCCTGCCCATCAAGGACAATCAACGGGACGTGGGAAAACTGACGAATCCTGGCCACCAAGTCCACACATCTCATGTCCGGTAGCGAAAAGTCCGCCATTACGAGATCAGGTGTCTCGGCTTCTACTAGATCAATGCCTTTCGACCCCATAGCTGCAGAGATGAAAACGGCATCTGGCCATCCTGAGCGCAGGGAGGAGGAAATATCTTTCATCATGTATGGGTCATCGCCGACTAGTAATACCTTCATTCTTCACCTACCTCCCTTCGTATGGGGCTGTTTCATCTTGCCTCGGCTTCAAAAACTGATTCTTCGACAGCCTCTGGCAAACCCAGATGGATCATGGGTAACACACCTATGTTATGAGGTTCCCTTGATTAGTTGTAGTCTAAAAGGGATAGGTTGGATGAGACGAAGGGTTCAGTTCGATGATCCCAAAGATTGACAAGAGTTGGCGAAACATGGTATCCTCCTAAATGCTTCCGTTCTGGTTACAGCGTTTGCGCGGGCCATTATGATTGAACAGAGTCTCAACAAGGAGTAGGAAAGAAATGCGAAAAGTAGCAGTGGTGGGTTTCATGGTTTTGGTTCTGGTGATGGTTTCGGCGTCGATGGCGGCGCCAGCATTGGCAGTAAAGCCGCCGCCAGCGCCTGTTTATGTTTTGACACTGGATCCGCCTTCAGCCGCGAACGTGCGGGGCACCAACCACATCCTGACTGCCACGCTGACAAAAGATGGCAGCCCCGCTCCGGCGGGTGAGGACGTTAGTTGGTCTATCAGCGGAGTCGGCGGTTTTGTAGAACCCAAGGATACCCAGACTGACTCAAGTGGCCAGGCCCATGCCACCATCACCTCCAGCGTCGAGGGGGAGACCACAGTGACCGTTTCAAGTGCAGGGAAAAGCGCAGAGGCTACCAAGAAGTGGGTGCTGCGCGAGTATCCGTCCCCCGGCTCGGCAACGGTCGATGGCAACCCCAGTGAATGGAACCTCAACTGGGACCTCTTCGCCAACATGTATCAGGGATGGGGGAATAATGGGAAGTATCAGGTGGACTCGAAGTTGTACCTTCGCTATGACTGCTTCACCGACCCGCACACGCTCTATGCTCTTGTCCGCTGTGAGCCAGGCGTCACTATCATTACCAACGCTGGCGATAACTGGATCAAGATCTTAGATTTCGGAAACAGTCCTTTGGTCGACGGTGGATCGGACAACGACAGCACGCCGCCCGACTTCGCCTATATCAATAATGAAGATGGACAAGTCATAGGCTGGGAAGCATCCATCCATCTCAATGAGGGAAGTTACCAGGGTCTCATCGTCCACGCGCTGGTCGATGATGGTTCGCCTGAGTTTCAGACCTCAGGCACATTCGATAAAGAAATCCCTCTGAAGATCGAGTGTCCGCTCCCGCCAGTCCCGGAGGCTCACACCA
>JBGOXA010000157.1:0-4893 GCA_041478915.1 Dehalococcoidia bacterium | reverse complement strand
TTATTTGTAACATGAAGTTCATGGACCGGAACATTATCGAGGCGGACCCGCATTCTGTGCTCGAGGGGATGCTGATCGGCGCCAAAGCCATCAACGCTCATTACGGGTATGTCTATGTCCGGATGGAGTATCCGCTTGCTGTGAAAAATCTGGGCATAGCATTGGAACAGGCGAGGCAATACGGCTTCTTAGGCAAGAATATCCTCGGCTCCGGTTTCGATTTCGATATCAAGGTCTCCCGAGGCGGAGGTGCCTTCATCTGTGGTGAGTCCACGGCGCTGATGGCCTCGCTGGAGGGCAGGATAGGCGAACCACGCCCCAAGCATATTCATACAGCCCTCAAGGGACTCTACGGTCGGCCTACTAACCTGAACAACGTGGAAACCTGGGCCAATGTGCCACTTATCATCAACCGCGGCGCTGAATGGTACTCGAAGATCGGCACTGAAGGAAGCAAAGGGACCAAGATCTTCTCTCTGGTAGGCAAGATCAACAATACCGGGCTGGTTGAGGTACCGATGGGGATCACCTTGAGAGAGATGGTCTATGACATCGGCGGTGGCATCCGGGGTGGCAAGAAGCTCAAGGCCGTCCAAACCGGTGGCCCATCCGGTGGCTGCATCCCTGAGAGTCTGATTGACCTGCCTGTTGACTTCGACAGGCTGGCCGAGGCCGGAGCCATGATGGGCTCAGGTGGCATGATTGTCATGGATGAAGACAACTGCATGGTCGACATGGCTCGATATTTTGTCAAATTCCTAACGGAGGAATCCTGTGGCAAGTGTGTGCCCTGCCGTGAGGGACTGGACAGGATGCTGGATATCCTCACCGACATTACTGAGGGACGGGGAAAGCCAGAAGATATTGAGCTTCTACAGGAACTGGGCGATGTCATCAAGGAGGCCTCGCTCTGCGGGTTGGGTGGTACGGCTCCCAACCCTGTTCTATCCACCATCAGGTATTTTCGCGATGAATACAGGGCGCACGTGATAGACAAGCGCTGCCCGGCGGGTGTCTGCAAAGCGCTCATCACTTTCACGGTGGACGCGGTGAAATGCACTGGTTGTCGGGTGTGTGCCAGGGAGTGCCCGCAGGGTGCCATATCAGGCGAGAAGAAGCAGGCGCACCTGATTGACCAGGAGAAATGCATCAGATGCGGGCTTTGTCGCGACCTCTGCAAGTTTGATGCAGTCACAGTCTCATGAAGAGGGAAAGATATGGTTGAATTGACTATCGACGGAATAAAGACAAGGGTTTCAGAGGGAACCTCTGTTCTTGAGGCAGCCAGAGAGATGGGCATCGTCATTCCGACTCTCTGCTACTATCCTGGCCTCAGTTCCTACGGTGAATGCCGTGTCTGTCTGGTGGAGGTAATCAAAGGAAAGAACCGCTCCTCGCTTGAGGCATCCTGCGCGATGCCGGCAGAACAGGGGCAGGTAATCCTCACCAATTCAGAAAAGGCGAAGAAGGCACGCAAGCTAGTGGTTGAGCTCCTGATTGCCTCTTGTCCCACGTCCAAGACGCTGCAGGATATGGCCTCCAACATGGGCATCAACAAGATTCGCTTCAAGATAAAGGATAGGGGATGCATCCTGTGCGGGCGTTGCGTGCGCTATTGCAAGGAGCAGATGCGGTCTGGAGGTATCGGGTTCGTTGGCCGTGGTACGTCACGCAAGGTAGCTACAGCCTTTGGTGTCACCCCAGAGGAGTGCCGCAACTGTGGCGGCTGTGAATGGATTTGCCCAGTGTGCGAGCGGGCCTGCACCGCCAACAACCTGGTCAACGGTCTCTGCGGCGGATGCCAGAACCTGGCACCTGTGGAGACATGCAGCATATGTACAGGGTGCTCCGAAAGCGTAGGTGCGCATGGACATAGGGTCTACTAGAGCCACGATGCTCTTCGGAAGATATGAGACTTTGGAAAACAAGGAAGGAGACCAAAGATGACACTCACAAGGTATAACGCAACGGCTTCCACACTGACCAAGAACAGGACAGGTGGCGACTGGTGCCCGATAAGCGGGATGTGCGTCACTTGCGTGGACGGATGCATCGGTATGTGCGAAATTGGTAAGAGCGCCTACCGAGGACATGAGGTTATCTATCCGCAGCCCTTTGGGATCATTACCACCGCGTCGCAGAAGGCCTACCCAGTGGACCTGTCCCATTTCAACATAATGGGGACCGCCGTCGGCGCTGTCGGCGTAGAAGCTGACTCCGACAAGGCCATCTTTCCGAACGTTAGCCTGGAGTCATGGTTGGGTCGTGATAGAGGAATCAAGCTGCGCCTGCCTTTTGTCATCCCTGGCTTGGGTTCTACCAATGTTGCCAGTCAGAACTGGGATGGTCTGGCCGTCGGCTCAGCGATGTCAGGCATACCGCTGACCATCGGCGAGAACGTCTGTGCCATGGATGTGGACTCCAAGATAACCAAGGGAAGAATAGTGTCTTCCCCTGATATGGAGAGACGTATTAAGCTCTACAAGCAGTGGCAGAGCAATGGCTACGGTGGCATTATCGTGCAGGCAAACGTCGAAGACTTCCGTCTGAGTGTACTGGAATATGCTATGGAGAAGCTCGGTGCCACTGGCGTTGAACTGAAGTGGGGACAGGGCGCCAAGGACATCGGCGGCGAAGTCAAGCTCAGGAGCCTTGAAAAAGCCCAACTCCTCAGGAAACGCGGCTACATTGTGCTCCCCGATCCGCTGGATCCCTTTGTGGTAGAGGAGTTCAAGAAGGGGACTTTCACCGAGTTTGAGAGGCACTCCCGCGTTGGCATGGTCACTAAGGAAGGCTTCATGAAGCAGGTGAAGCAGCTACGCGATGCTGGTGCCAAGTATATTTCTCTGAAGACGGGTGCCTACCGGCCGGCAGACCTGGCGCGTGCTGTCAAGTTCTCCTCTGAAGCCAAGATCGACTATCTTACTGTAGATGGCGCCGGTGGCGGCACCGGCATGAGCCCCTGGCGTATGATGAACGAGTGGGGTGTCCCTGGCGTCGAGCTGTGGTCGCTGCTTTACGAGTATTGTGATCACCTGGCCAAGAAGGATCAGTATGTACCCCCTGTGGTGCTTGCGGGTGGCTTTGTTCTGGAAGACCAGATATTCAAGGGCCTGGCACTGGGTGCTCCCTATGTGAATGCCATTGGCATGGCCAGAGGGCCACTGGCTGCGGTTATGGTTGGCAAGACCATCGGCGAGGCCATCAAGAGCCAGCAACTTCCCGTTTATTTCGAGCGATTTGGCGGTACCAGGGAATCCATCTTCGTTACCGCGGAGTCACTGAGACGGGAATATGGTAAGGATTATGAGAAGATTCCGACCTCGGCCATTGGCCTCTACACCTACCTGGAGCGTCTGGCTCAGGGGCTACGCCAGTTGATGTGCGGCGCCCGAAAATTTGCTGTCGAGCACATAAGCCGCGATGACATCGCTGCGCTAACTCCAGAGGCCTCCAAGATTAGCGGTATCCCTCTCGTCTCAGACCTTGATGCGGAGGAGGTTGAGAAAATCCTGGGTTAGCGTCTGGGGCCCATTGAAGCCAGGGGAAACAAGATGTAACCAGGACTTTGGGGTAATCTGGAGATATTGAGAGAGTGCCATGGTGGGTTCGAGCGGGATCGAGGTAGAAAGGAAAGTCATTGCCATCCTCAGGGTACTGAACCAGTCCGCTGAGCTGCTTGGGGCGAGGGTCATTGCTCGCCGGCTGGAAGAATACGGCATTCATCTCACCGAAAGGGCAGTAAGATACCACCTGAAGTTGATGGACGAGCGAGGCCTCACCCGGGCTGTGGGGAGGAGCGGCAGGATCATCACTTCGTCTGGTGTCGAAGAGGTGAGAAATGCCCTGGTGAGCGACAAGGTCGGCTTCGTAATCAACCGGATCGAATTGTTGGCCTTCCAGACCACCTTCGATTATAAGACTCAAAGCGGTTTGGTGCCGGTCAACACCTCCCTGTTCCCCCAAGACAAATGGCGCCAGGCACTCAAGGTGATGAAGGACGTTTACAGGTCTGGGCTCTGCGTGAGTGACCGAGTTGTCGTGGCCAGAGAGGGTGAGAAGATAGGGGCAGCTACTATCCCTACAGGTAAGGTCGGCTTTGCTACAGTATGCAGCATTGCCGTGAACGGGGCTTTGCTCAAGGCCGGTATTCCCCTGGACTCGAGATTTGGGGGAATACTTCAGATCAGGAACTACAAGCCTCTGCGCTTTGTAGAGCTTATTCATTACGCCGGCTCTTCGCTGGACCCTTCAACCGTGTTCATCACAGGCAAGATGACCGCGGTAGGTGATGCCGCCAAGACGGGTGAGGGCAAAGTGCTGGCAAACTTTCGAGAGATCCCAGCGCAATGCCGCCCATTAGCTGAGACAGTCATTACTAGATTGAAAGAGGCCCACCTGGGAGGTCTGGTGGTTATGGGAGACACTGGTGAGCCCGTCTGCGAGACTGCTGTCGAACCGAACAGAGTAGGGCTGATCCTCTTTGGTGGCCTGAACCCCGTAGCCGCCGTTGAAGAGGCAGGGATAGAAACAAGGAACTTCGCCATGAATTCCGTCGTAGACTATGCTCAATTGAGAAGCATCTGGGAGTTGTGATTTCCCCAGCGGCGGGTGCAAAGCCCGTTGCGGCTACCGGGGCTTTTGTCTGAGTTCTTGTCATTCCCCCACATGCAACGGTACTGGCCTCCCATCTGGCCTTTCGTCATCTCCCCACGTCTCAGTGTAATGTGTAATTGCTACATTGACTGAAGAGGCGAAATAGTGGGTGTTTATAGAAAAGGAGACATGACATGTTAGCTGGCGACACGGCATGGATACTGATTTCGACTGCACTGGTTATGTTGATGACTCCTGGGCTGGCGCTCTTCTATGGCGGAATGGTGAGGAAGAAGA
>JBGOXA010000045.1:0-8933 GCA_041478915.1 Dehalococcoidia bacterium | reverse complement strand
CGCTCGTCCGGATGAGTGAATAACCATCCCAGCACTTTTGCCCTGAGTTTTGACCCGAAAAGCGCCTCTAACATTGTGTATACTTATATAAAATTGCAGTGTTATTTACTGCTATTGCAGTATATTATACTGCATATTATCTATGTTATGCCATACTGGCAATTCTGTGCTCTCTAATAAACCCGAAGGGCAGAGTTCCATGGGCTCTGCCCGTGGGTATCTACATACTCCCCGCTTTCTTCAGCCGTGCCTCAACGAGATCGATTACCGCGCAAGCTCTTTGATTTGGCGCTATCGCTCGGTTACAGTTGACACGATGACTTTTTTCTTCCCCTTCCTAAGTAACCCTAAACACATCGGCGGCCCCTAATTCCAAGTTCCGTGAATCTTAGGCTTCACCTGCAGGAAGCAACAACTATCCCCTAGCCCCTTGATTGGAAGGTAAAACGGATGAGTGACTTAGACCAACCACTATCGAGCGATACCATATGCTCACGTTTTCATAAAGTAGCTCAGCAGCAAAACCGAAGAGGACCCCCTTCGTATCCTCGGTTTATTGTGGCCGAGCCGTGCGTCAGGCATCGATTCATCAGGCCCGAATAAAACGTCCACGGCACAAGCTTTACTCTGGAGGGCCGAGAGCCTCTCAGCCTGCACCCGTGGCTTTTCAAGCTGCTGAAAATCTTTATGAAATCCTTATGGTCTGCCACGCAATCTTTATGCCTTCTTTACGCTATTCCTGTCATAGTGGTCGTGAGACAAGTGAAGAGGTGAGGAAGTGGGGATGAGATCATTGAAACAGAGGCAAACGTAGCGATAGCACTGTCGGCTGCGGGAATGGTCTATTGGGCTTTGGTTCTGGTAGCACTAGAGAACCTGCGCTAGCAATGCAGCCAGATTCGGAGCTTGGAATGTACTCAGGGTAGTGACCGTCTTTTCGGGGCTCGGCTTGTCGTCACGCCTTGTGGCTCCCCCATCTATAGACAGAACCAAGCGAAGCCTTAAGAAATAGGTTGTTGAGACAGTCGGTAAGATAGCTAGAACACATTGGCGGTCTCACTGGGAAACACAGATGATGGGTGGAAAGAAGATTCTGATTGTAGATGATGATCGCCTGGTTGCCAAGACCATAGACATGTGCCTGAGCAAGAGGGGGTACCAGGTCAAGGTATTACACAATGGAGCTGCCGCCGTAAAGTACCTGTTCGAGGAAAAGCCAGACTTGATCATTCTAGACATCAGACTACCTGACTGCGATGGCTGGTTTATTATGGATCTATTGGAAAAGCTCGAAGCGGCTCAAAAGGTGCCAGTTATCGTCATATCGGCTTTGGAGCCGGACCGACACAAAGTTTCCGAAGCCAAGCCGTATGCCTACGTTCAGAAACCTTTTGACATGGGACAGCTCATACAAATAGCCGAGAGAAGTCTCAAAACCAGTAACAGGACCAACCACACTGTAATCGATCCGCCTGACGGGTAATGATATCCGAGGCGAGGAAAGATGGCCGTGATTGATACGCAAGGGAATCTGATCTATTATAGTAGTCGGTTTCCCAAAACCGGAGCGTAGGCCAGCAAGAGAAGATGCTATGCACAAAGTTGCCGTTCAATCCAGAAGCTGCTTGAGTGCGCTCAGAGACCGTGAATGGCACCTCGTATCGTTGCTCCTCGGGATCTGGGCCTGGGTCTGGCTCTACTCTGCTTTTGGCTCCAATGCTGTTCTTAAGTCTGATTTCTTTCATGGCGCGTTTGGAGTGGTGCTTCTTGTTATGGTCGGGAGCGTTATCGGTCCCTTCACTGGAGGCAATGAAGCAGAATGGGTCAGATACCTTGAGGAACTGGTAAGGAGCGAAAGAGACCGGCTGATAGCGATGCTGAGCTCCATGGAAGAAGGGGTAGTTATTATTGACTTGGATCGCAAGATACGGTTTGTGAATCCAAGCATGGTAAGGGAGTTAGGCGACGGTGTCGGTTTGAATTGTTACAAATATCTTTATGGCCTTGACCAACCCTGCGGTGAGACATGCAAGCTACCCGATGTCCTGCAGGGGACGACTGAGAGATGGGAATATATCTCCCCAGATGGGAGGACGTATGACGTGATTGGCTCACCCTTTGCCGATTCTGACCAGGCACCTTGTATGCTGGCTACATTCAGAAATATCACGCAGCGGAAGCAGGCCGAGCTTGAACTTGTCAAGTTGAGCCAACTCAAATCAGATCTTTTGTCCCAGAAGACAAGAGAGGTGGAGGAGATCTCCACAGAGGTAGCTAAACTGGAAGAGGAAGAGCGCCGCTTTGTCCGCTTTCTCCGCGTCGTCGCTCATGATCTCCAAGCTCCTCTTGCCGCGACTCAGACTTGCTTATGGGACATATTGGATGGATACTGCGGAGAGGTCACTGACGAGCAAAGAGACATGCTAGAAAGGAGTACTCGGAGAATCGATGGGCTTTCCACATTAATTGGCGACCTATTGGATATCCCCCGTATCGAAACGGGCCAGATCGTACACGAAATGAAGGAAACCTCTTTGAATGAAGTAATTGAACGTTCCGTCGATGAGCTTAATAACCTGGCAAAAGAGAAGGGGATAACACTAAAGGTGGAATTGCCTCAGACCTTACCTCAGATTTACGGGTCGAGCCTCAGGCTGCAACAAGTCGTCAGAAACCTGATAAGCAATGCTATAAAATACTCACGCGAGGGCACGGTATTGGTCAGGACAGTGGAAGATGACAACGACCTGCGGGTTGAAGTCATAGACAGCGGAATTGGCATCTTACCTGAGGACTTGCCCTTGCTCTTCACCGATTTCTTCCGAGGCAAGAACGTGGAAACCAGGGGAACTGGGCTGGGACTATCTATATCCAAAAGGATAGTCGAAGCTCACGGGGGTAGAATTTGGGCTGAAAGCCCATGCCCTGAAACTGGCAAAGGAAGCCAGTTCAGTTTTACCCTGCCCAAAGGAGGTGCGCCACGGCACAGCAATGTCAGTGAAAGTAGACCAGAGATTCGTTTCTCAAAATAGGGGCCGTTCAACAAATCAGCTTTGAGGAGTTGGTGATTTTGCAGCAAAAAATGAGGCTGAATACGGTATCTGAACTATGGGAAGATTGCCCATAGCATCAGATATCAATCTAGCCTTGAAGCTAGGACAAAATTGAACAGCCCCAAATGGAAGAGGAGGTAATAGGTCATGGATAGGAAACCCAAGATTCTACTCATAGACGATGACATTGATTTTGCGCAAGCAACGATCAAGGTCTTGGAAAGCAAGCCCTGGGAGGTGAGCGTAGCCATCAACGGAGAAGAGGGATTACAAAAGGCGAGAAAGGAAAAACCCGACTTGGTGCTCTTGGACATAATGATGCCAGTAAAGGATGGATTCCTCGTTGCTGAGCAATTCGGACAAGATCCGTTGCTTTCCAAAATCCCGGTCCTGGCACTCACTAGCTTCTCTGAATCCTCGGGGCAGCCCTTTCCCTTCAAAGTGTCTGAGTTCATTCGAAAGCCTATCAGGCCCAAAGAGTTGCTGGCTATAGTAGAAAAGCATCTCAGGAAGATTGACTCTCAAACATAAGGATGCCTTGCCAGCAGGCGAGATAAAGCCAAAGGATACCCAGGATGCCCAAGGGCGCTCGAAGCTTTTGGAATCATCTCGGGCCGGTGTCTGACGTGGTTTACCAGCATCCAGTACCCTAATAAGGGGAACCGGTCTCTTTGTCAGTCTACTTTTCGCGGTATCCAGCCCTGCCTCTTAACCCACCAGTAGACCAGCCAGGTAGACACGACAGTGGAAATAACAAGCAAGGCCACGTACCAGCCGATGTCGTTGGACTTCAAGTCAAAGGCCGAACTGCTGAAGATTGTAGCCAGGGTGTTGGGGACAAGGACCGCCGTGCCGACGATAGTCAAATAGGTCATCACCAGAGCCAGCCTGTTATTCAGGGCCTGAAGTTGGTTGTTGTAGATGCTTTGCAGAACCTCCAACCCTGAAGCCAGGACTTCTGACAGATGCTCGGCTAGCGAGATCTGCCTGTTGACGTCCTCTGTCAGGAGGTTGATCCTGTAGAGAAGTGTCGGGTCATCAGTTATAAGTTGCGCATCTCCGTATCGGAGAGCATGGAGCACGTCCACACTTTGCCAAAGGGCGTTCAGGTAGGTAATGAGAGCGTGTTTCATCTCGTAAATCTTGGGCCCCAGCCTATCTCGCGGCGTGGTGGGATCCATCAAGTCTTTGCTGAGTTCATCACCTCGTTCGTCAATCTGCTGTAGGTGCTCGAAGTTTCTCTCATTGGTCTCGTCGATGATGCGTATGAGGAGCAGAGTTAGCTTATCTTCGATGCAGGCATTAAGAGGTATTTTCCGCAGAACGGTGTCAGAGTACCTCCGCAGGCGGATGAATCTTCGGTCTATGTTCACGGGGTGAACGGTGAGGACGAAGTTCTTTTGCAAGAACAGCAACAGCGGATGGGCTTGCACATCGAGCTGGCGAACCTGGATGGAGGGAAGCTTGATCCCCATCTCAGTATCGAAGTCTTGATAAGTCAAGCGGGAGTCGCCGGTCAGGGAGGAGATAAGCAAGTCGCTGAAGCCGAGTTGGGCAGCAGCAACAGGAGCGTCTTTATCAAAGTTGTCGGTCCAGTAGTCGATCCAGGCAATCGTCGAGTGGCTAAGTGCTTCCAAGAAGGCTGCTGGCGACTCGGCATCTATCTTCACAGTGTTGCCCGAAGGGGACAATGCAACGCAAAACCAACGTTTTTGGAAGGTTTCAGATTGGCTAGTCACTGCTTTCTGAGTCGTTTCGTTGGTTCCCAATTCTTCCATCGGCCTATCCTTTTCCAGCCCACTTTGCTGTGAAGCTGTGCCAGCTACATGACGAGAGGGTTCCGCTCTACTCCTCTTATCATATCTTATACATAAAGATTATACACAAAGCTTCAAAATCTGCAAGCAGGGTGGCACGCTTTCTCCAGTTAATGTCCAGGTTTGGCTACATCGGTAGTGTCTTGCCGTGAGCAAAACAACGCTAGCCCGGTGAAATACCAAACCAATGGCCGCTATTGCAATAGCGGCCATCTGAACCCGTACTTAGCAATTGCGCCTGTTATGCCCTATCGTCACCTGGCGAGAGCAACTAGCTCAAATGGAGCGGCGCTTGTGCTGTAGTGTCTACTCCACAATCCCCAAATAGTCGCTTAGCTCTTGACTGAATCCCTCCGGGTCCGTGTCTCGGTTCTCTCCAAACTGCTTAGGAGGCTGGAACTGCTCGCTATTTCTGTCTTATTGGTGTTTCCTGATATCCAAATATGTCCCCGGTAATTGGGTCCACCTGATACCTTATATTCTTTTGCTTAACCTTGCCTTTCTTAAGGTGAAGTGTTGCTTCAACATCCCAAAACTCTTTAACGCCTGCAGTGGAATACCACATCTTCGTGAAGGAAAGCTCTTTAATTTGATCTCCATACTGGGCTTCAAGTTTTCGCCTGACAGCAGATTCAGCATCAAGAGCATCCCTGACGTTCTTTTGTTCAGTCATTAGACCTCCTTTTCCTCCCTCTCAACAGAGCTTGCCAGTCTGTTGCCGTTTGGTAGCATATTAACAAGCCGACTTCTTCGCGGCTATCAACCGAGTTTGTCGATACATAGTATACACCACCCCGAAAGATGTCAAAGGTTTGGGTCTCCGGCTTCAACTGGAATCTCTTGCGTAACTACTTTTTCTATTTGCTCATACCCGAGTTTTGTTGCAAGGAATGACGTCTAAAGCTAAGCTGTTTTTGGTTCAGCCGCAAATTGACCGCTGCGGCAAGGCCGTCCAGCGAATCAATGGCTGGGGATACAAGGTCACACTGGAGAAAACACAGCCAGTATTTTCAGGGTAATAATACAAATATGTTATTAAACGATCTCGAACGGGAAGAACAGAAATATTAGCTACCGCTCGTGGTTGTGGATCAGGGTGATAGCGGGGCATCACCGGCGAAATACCTTCAGCCCTCTCCGGCAGTGCCGGACACCCCTTTCAGGCTTTCATACGCCTTTTTCACCTCGTCCACGGAGGCTTCGTTTTCCAGAGTGGTCAGATCGCCCAGGCTCTGGCCAGAGGCCACCGCCTTGAGCACACGCCGCATGATCTTGCCGCTCCTTGTTTTGGGAAGCGACTCCACAAAGTAAACCTCATCAGGACTAGCCACCGGACCAATGGCCTGGCGCATATGCCTGACAAGCTCCTTCCTTAAGCCATCGGAAGGTGGAATACCATCTTTGAGAGTGACGAAAAGGACGATCCCTTCGCCTTTTACTTCATCAGGCTTGCCTGTGACGGCGGCCTCACTCACAGCAGGGTGAGCTACAGCAGCACTTTCCAGTTCCGCTGTTCCCAGACGGTGTCCTGCCACCTTGAGCACTTCATCCGCCCGGCCCAGAAGCCAGAAATAGCCGTCCTCATCCCGCATGGCAAAGTCGCCGCTATAGTATGAGCCAGGGAACCGTGACCAATAGGCCTCCTTGTAGCGCTGCGGATCACCGTAGATATCCAAGAGCATTCCTGGCCAGGGCTTCCTTATCACTAGGTATCCCGTGCGTCCCGCTGCGGTCTCCTTTCCCTCAGCGTCAACCACAGCAGCATCAACTCCCGGTAGAGGTAAGGCGGCCGAGCCTGGCTTCAGCGGCACAGGCTCGATCCCCGGCGTGGGAGAAATCATAATGCCCCCCGTTTCCGTCTGCCACCATGTGTCAACGATGGGGCACCTCTCACCGCCAATATGCCTGTAATACCACTGCCATGCCTCGGGGTTTATCGGCTCACCAACGCTGCCCAGAAGCTCCAGACTCGATAGGTCGTGCTTTAGGGGTCCCTCTTCACCATGGCGCATAAACATCCGTATCGCTGTGGGAGAGGTATAGAAAATGCTGACGCCGTACTTCTCTATGATATCCCACCACCGATCAACCGTGGGGTAATCAGGGGCCCCCTCATACAGCACAATAGCAGCACCATGGGACAGAGGCGCATAAACTATAGAGCTATGCCCGGTGACCCACCCCACATCTGCAGTGCACCAATAGACCGACTCCTCTCTTATATTAAACACCCATTCATATGCCGAGTGGTTGAATACAAGATAGCCCCCCGTACTGTGTACCACTCCCTTCGGCTTACCCGTCGTTCCAGAGGTGTATAGTACGTAAAGCGGGTGGGTAGACTCCACTGCCTCAGGATCAACGAACATCTCCGCCTTCTCCAGCAAAGAGGACAGCCAGAGATCTCTCCCTTCCTTCATGGGCACTGGCTCCCCGGTTCTCTTTACCACGATAATATTTTCCACGGAGGAACAAATTCTGGCTGCCTCATCACTTATCTCTTTCAGGGGCATCGCCTTGCCGCGACGATATCCTCCGTCAGCAGTGATGATTATTTTCGCTTGCGTATCGTCAATTCTATCGCATATCGCCTTGGCGCTGAACCCAGAGAAAATCACCGTGTGTACAGCTCCTATTCGGGCACAGGCCAGCATAGCAATGGGAAGTTCGGGGATCATGGGAAGGTAGAGGGCCACCCGGTCACCCTTTTTGACGCCCAGTCTCCTCAAGGCCGAAGCAAATCGATTGACCTCGCGGAAAAGGGTGGAATAGCTGAGCACCCTGGTCTCCCCCGTCTCCCCCTCCCAGTATATGGCTACCTTGCTCCGGCGCCATGTCTTGACATGGCGATCGATGCACTGATAGCAGGCGTTCAGCCTGCCACCCACAAACCAACGTGCATAGGGCAGGTCCCAATCCAGAACCCGATCCCAGGTCTTATACCAGTCAAGCTTTCTGGCTTGTTCAGACCAGAACCCCTCCGGATTCTCCAGCGAGCGGCGGTGCATTTCAGCATACCGTTTCAATGGCCAAAGACGCACACCCGTAGGCAGAGAGCTGGCAGTATCCGATATGCGCTCGTAAGTCATAACCCCTCCTCGAACTCACCTGCAACCTTATCGTGAGTCGTTGCCACCACAACAATCCCACCACAAAAGACAACCATCCCAGACTGAACTTCTTGGCTGACTATTCTACACCTTTACCTACCATCATACCAGAACTCACGCACTCAGCAAGACGCGGAACAAAGAAGGCATAGCCCCATCCCGCTCCACAGTGCGGTCGCATCCTCGGGGAGGCCAGCATGACCAGCCGAGTAGAAAACGTCCATCAAAGCACAGAAGCCGCTGAGAATGTTATGTTAAGCACGGCGACATTTTCGCTGGACAACAACAGTTTGCCTTTCTGAGCTTGACAAGCCGCTTAGCAACGGGCAAACTTCTCTTAAGGAGTCCATGTCTAGAATGTCTGGGAGATGCTAACGAACGGGCTGACAGTTGCCTATTTCTCCATGGAGTTTGGCATCGACCCAGCCATGCCTACATACAGCGGTGGCCTAGGCATAGTAGCCGGGGATACCCTGCGTGCCGCAGCCGACCTGGGCCTGGCTGTTGCAGGCATAACCCTCTTGCACCGCAAGGGCTATTTTCGCCAGCACTTGGACAATGAAGGGAACCAGTCAGAGAGCGAACCTGAGTGGTCGCCTGAGAGCTTTCTGCAACTGCTAGCCCCTCGGGTGCTGGTACCTATATCCGGTCGTCAGGTGCAGGTGCAGGCCTGGCGCTACCTGGTGCGCGGCGAGTTCGGGCATACTGTGTCGGTCTACTTTCTGGATACTGCCGTGGCCGAAAACTCGCCTTGGGATCAGAGCCTCACCGACTGGCTGTACCAGGGCGACGGGTACTACCGCCTCTGCCAGGAGGTAGTGTTGGGCTTGGGGGGGTCAGCCATGCTGAGCGCCCTGGGGCATCAAACGGTTCGGGCATACCACATGAACGAGGGGCACTCCGCTCTTGTGGCTTTGGCGCTGCTGGAAGAGCAGACCTGGGGGCACAGCCTT
>JBGOXA010000077.1:0-7090 GCA_041478915.1 Dehalococcoidia bacterium | reverse complement strand
GGGTGCCAAGAACCTGAAGGCGATCGGTGTGGTTGGAACAGGGGGCGTGAAGGTGGCCGACCCCAGGGCCTTGATGGCGGCCTGGCTCTGGCACAAAACCAACTTCCAGTTCAATGTGGACGACCCCAGGCATGAAAGCCCCAGAGCCAACTTCTCTGACTATTGGGACATTAACCGCTGTCCGGGGAATGCCACAATTACTCCCATTGCAGAACCATGCCGACCCAAAGGATGCCAGGGTTGCCCGGTGGCCTGCAGCCGGAGAGCAGCCAGCGGCCTAGCCAATGAGGCCCACTGCTTCTCCACTGCCTGGCCTTTCGTCAATATATTTCCGCCAGAAGCGGCCGAGTCGCGGATGTCCACCGGGGAATGGTCAGGTTCTCTGCTAGAGTCGCTTGACATCTCGCAACAATTCGTCAAGGATCGCTCTCGGGTAACTGACCTGGCTAATGACTATGGCCTTAACATCTATGACGTGTTTTTTGGCGATGTTTACCTTATAACCCTTTATGCCATGGGCATCCTGGGTCCTGGACAGACAATTCATTGTGACTTACCGTTTGACAGATGGGCTACAGCAGAATTCAAAGAAGCTTACTTGAAGATGATAGCCTACAGAGCGGGAATAGGGGATACTCTGGCTGAGGGACTGGCCAGAGCGGCAGAGAGATGGGGTAGATTCAAGGATGATACGGAAACCGGGCTTCTGCCCTACCCTCACTGGGGATACTCGGAGCATAATAACCCAAGGGTGGAAGTTGACCAGGAGTATGCCACTGTCCTAGGGGAGAGAGATTCCAATGATCATAGCCTTAATCATCCATGCCATCAAATCCCCCGGGTGGCCAAAGTAGCTGGCGTAGAGCCTATCGTCTCGGCAGAGCGGATGGTGGAGATTCTCTCCCAGAAGGTCTTGCCCTTTCAGGGCGACCCCTTCATGTTTGACAACAGTGAGGGGCCTACCGGCATCTATTCTGCCAGTAGAGCTAAGACGATTGCCTGGCTCAGGCGCTACAGCAGGTTCTGGAAAGACTCTGTCGGCTACTGCGATTTCTTGTGGCCGAACTTCATTGACCCCAATGCCCCAGACATGCTGGGATATACTCCAGAAGGAGAGCCTAGGTTCCTGAATGCGGTTACTGGGAAGGGGATAAGCTTTATTGATGGCATGGAGATCGGCAGGAGGATCTGGAACCTGGACAGGGCGATCTGGGTGGTGCAGGGGAGGCACCGCGACATGGAGGTGTTCGCTCCATATGTGTATTCGGTACCATCTCCCAGGCCAAACTCGCTGCCCGTATATGAGGATGGGGAGTGGAAGTACTCCGGCAACGTAGGTAGGACGCTGGATAGGGCCAGGTTTGAAGAGTGGAAAACGAAGTACTACGAGCTGGAGGGCTGGGATAAGAGTTCGGGTTGGCCCACCAGAAGGACACTGGAAGAGCTGGGGCTGGCCAAAGTGGCGGATGAGCTACAGAGCCGGGGTAAGCTGGGAGTGTAGTGAAGACCAACAGCGTTCCAGATAACAGCGATGTAACAAGCAAGGAAGACCACGTACTAGAGAAGCATGTAGCAATCCCAGCCGACCGAGGCGTCTTAACGAAAAGCTCACTATGAGAAAGGAGAGAAATGGCGGTTGAATACAATCCAACGCAGTGGGTCAAGAGCTTACCGACACCAGCAGACGACGAACGGCATATGCCCGGCCCCAAATCGCTCCCCCTATATAACGAAAGCTACTATTTCCCGATCTATGATCCGAAGCAGGAGATCGGCGTCGTATTCCGCTTCGGGATGCTCGCAAACCAGAAGCAGGCAAACGTTTACCTCTTTATCACCCACAAGAACGTGGTTGTCCACAGTTACTATGAAAAGTTGGCGCCGTTGCCGCCGATGGAACCCCGCCACATGGAGGCCGGGGGCCTTTCGGTGGATATCGATAAGCCGCTCGAGCGCTTCAGGCTGCGTTACAAGTCAGGTAGCAGCGGGTTCGATCTGACATGGCAGGGCTTCAGCCCAGCGTACATGTTTCCGCGCCCGGCAGGTGCCACGTTCGAGGAAAGTATGGCCCATATTGAGCAGGGCGCGTTTGTCACCGGAACGGTAACCATCGGCGGCGTGCCCTATAAGTTCGATGGCCTTGGCCATCGGGACAAGAGCTGGGGCCACGAGCGCGACTGGGCCAAGTACTATGGATGGACGTATCTCAGCGGTGAATTCGGGCGTGACTTCTGGCTCAATATGTCGCGGTTCGAGCTGACTCCTGGCAATGCGGTATTCGTAGGTTGCCTCTGGGATGGCAAGGAGTTGTCCTGGGCCTCGGATATCGTGATGGACACCAAGACCACCGATGCCAGCACACGTCAAGTGGGCGTGGAGGTGAGTTTCAAAGATGAACACGGGCGCCAGTACCACGTCATCGCAGAGAAACCCATGGTTACCGGGATATTCCAGATCAATAAGACAATGTTGCGGGACGGGATCTCGGTCTTCCGGATGGGCAACCGCACAGGCTATGGCATCATCGAGTACGGTTATGTCGAAGACCTGAGGCGGTAGCTCTCTGGTTACGGCCACAGCTTTCCAAATTCAAATAAGGGGTCAAGAGATGTCAGGATCGATTGGTCCGCTGCTCCCTGCCGATGAATGGTTCATTCATCAGATCGTTGATACTTTTGGTACAGTGTCGCAGAGCGACTATTCCTGGGCCGAGAAGGTGTGCGCCATGGCCGCTGCACGCGATGGCTCTCTGCAGTTGGCTTTTGGCTTCGGTAAGTATACCAACCGCAATGTAGTGGACGCCTATGCGGGAGTCTCCCACGGCGTTGAGCAGTGGACCGTTCGAGGCAGCCGCGCCTTGGCTTCCAATCCTGAAAGCGTGTCTGTGGGCCCCATTCATTATGAGATTGTCGAACCGCTCAAAAGCATCAGGGTGAGGCTCGATTCCAACAACATTCAGCCCATTGCTTTCGACATACTCTTCAAAGGAATCGTGCCCGCTTGGCTGGAGGAGCGCGAAGACCGTCGCGATCTTCACGGCGTCCGCCGCGATGCCGATCAAGTCCGATATCACCAGACGGGGACTGCAGAGGGCTGGGCTGAGGTTGAAGGCCAGAGGACTGAGATATCAGCCCACTCCTGGGTATCAACGCGAGACCACTCGTGGGGGATTCGGCCGATGGTTGGCACGCTTTTGACCGACCTCGAGCCCGCCGATATCGAGTCAAACATATTGGCCATCTGGAACCCAGTTTTCTTTGAGCGTCAGGATGGGTCGCGCTATGCTTTGCACCACTATCACCTGGAATTCAGTGGTCCAGGCTTCAGACACGTGAAATTCCAAGGGGGCTTCGAAAACCCCGATGGCAGTAGGCAGATGATTGCTTCGCTGAAACCCGAGATCCACTTTAACAAGACGAACAAGCGGTTCTTGGGCGGCCGATTTGTCTTCACCATGGCCGATGGCTCTGTGCGCACCTTGGATGTGGAGCCCATTAGCGATACAGGTTTCCACCTGGGCACAGGCCTTTATAACGGTGGCTTGGGCCAGTACCACGGGAGCTGGCGCGGAGCACTTCATTTATCCGGAGAGTATTTTGAGAATTGCGCTGACCCTGTAACCGTGGAACGGATCAACCAGTTTCGAGACTGCATGATCAGGGTGTCGGATCCGGTGGGTGGTGCGATAGGCTGGAGCAATTGCCAAACCTATGTTAGAGGTACCTGGCCAGAGTTAGGGCTACCGTAGAGCAGTTGATGCGCCATAACTATGACAAATGGAGGCAACCATGACACAGGGATTAGATCTTGATGATGTGCGAACGCGATTGACCCAGTGGTTCAAAAGCAAAATGCCAGGGGCCAGAGATCTGGCACTTTCGGGTTTAGATAGACCGAAGGGTGGTCTTTCGAATGAGACATACAGTTTGGAGCTGCGTTGGAAGGAAGCGGGAGTGGATCGGCGGCAGAAGCTCGTCATCCGCTGGGTACCTCCGCGGTTTCCCCTTTACCCGAGGTACGATATCAAAGAGCAGTTCCTGGTGTTCAAGCACTTGCATGCCGCAGGAATCCCGGTGCCCAAAGCCCTTTGGCTTGAGGAGGATCCATCGGTGATCGGCCATCAGTTTTGCATCGTGGAGCACGTCGAGGGTTGGATTTCGCCGGATAACCCGCCGTACCATGTGGCGGGTCCCCTTTTTGATTCCACCCCTGAGCGAAGGGCCAGAATCTGGAACCAGACCGTAGAGGTTATGGCCAAGATCCACACCCTGGACTGGCATCGGGCAGCCATGGAGTTACTCGGCGTTCCGAAAACAGGCACTGATCCCATCGACCAGCACATAGCCTACTTTGAGTGGATGATGAGCACAGCGACCCCGCCGACTGATCCGGTCTTGGACGCGGCCAAGGAATGGCTGAAGAAGAACGTTCCGATATCCAGATATGTCTCGCTGTGCTGGGGTGACGCCAGGCTGGGCAACGTCATTTGCCAGGATGACAACGTCGTTGCGGTGCTGGATTGGGAAACGGCTATGCTGGCGGATGCCGAGGCTGATCTAGCTTGGATGCTTCACGTGGACTGGTATATGGGTGAAGGGTATGGATTGCCCAGGTTGGAAGGCCTCCCAGGGCCGGATGAGACAGTGGCGTATTACGAGAAACTGACTGGACGGAAGGTGGAAAACCTGTTCTACCACGATGTGTTCGCCACATGGCGACAGGGAGTAATACATCACAAGGAGGAACCCACTCTAAAGGCCATGGGGTATATTCCACCCGATTTCCCTGGTATCAACGCTGCCAACTATGAAAAGATCAGACGCCTCTTGAGGCTTTCTGAATAGAGTGGCAGGTATCTGGTGAACAAGAGTGTTGGGTTTTGGGCAAATTGAGTCATCGGTAGGCTCATTGGCTGTACGCGACATTATCGAAATAAGGATTCACTGACTATGCCAGCGACACCGAGGAGCATGCAGAGGTGGACGACAAGGTCATTGATGCGATAATGGCTACCTTTGGTTCACCACAGCCTCAGGGTAAAGGTGGCACTCATTCTGTAGGAGAAGGGGGGTTCGAATCGCTATCGATCAAGGCACCACTGAAGACATGACCTAGCGGAACGACTCGGTAGAACTTTGAATTAAGGAGGAGTTCAGTGGAGAAGAAGGAGTCACTGTTAGCCGGCTGTCGAGTTCTGGATCTCACCAACGAATTGGGGCATTTGGCAGGCAAGGTTCTGGGGGACTTTGGAGCCGATGTCATCAAGATTGAGAAACCAGGGGGAGACTCTTCACGGAACATCGGCCCTTTCTATAAGGATATCCCCGACCCGGAGAAGAGCCTGTTCTGGTTTGCCACCAACACCAGTAAGAGGGGCATCACTCTGAATATTGAGAATGATGAGGGAAGAGAGCTCTTCAAGCAATTAGTGAAGACCGCCGACATAGTGGTGGAATCCTTTGAGCCAGGTTACCTAGACGAACTGGGGATCGGCTACTGGGATCTGAAGGGAGTCAAGCCGGACATTATCATGACCTCCATTACTCCTTTCGGCCAGACAGGACCCTATGCCCATTACCGTGCCACCGACATAATTGGCGCGGCCATGGGCGGCATGGTGAGGATACTGGGTGAGCTGGGGCGCCCTCCCGTCCGTATGAGCTGTGATCCTCAAGCGTACTTTCATGCTGGCCTTCAAGGCGCCCTGGGCTCCATGATGGCGTACTACCATCAACAGCTCACCGGAGAGGGACAGCATGTAGATGTTTCCATGCAGGACGCGGTGGAATTGACGCTAATGTACGTGGTAGAGATCGCCGAATTTCTGAAAACAGACATAGTCGGCCTTGGGCAGATCAGCATAAGCGTCAGGCCACCCCCTCTTGGGCCAGTCACCGGGCAAGTTGTCTTCCCATGTAAAGACGGCCACGCCATTGTTACTGTTGGCGGCGGAGCTTTTTTAGGACTGGCCCAGTCTTCGACTGCCCTAATACGGTGGGCCAACAAAGAGGGGATGTGTCTAGAGCTCAAGGATTTCAACTGGTCTCAGTTGGACATGTCAAAGAAAACTCAGGAGACAGCAGACTGGATAGATAACCAGGTGACGGAGTTTATCAAGACGAAGACAAAGGCCGAGCTGATGGAGGGTGCGGTTCAGAGGGGCATTATGGTGGCGCCATGCAATACGATCGAGGACCTGGTCAATAGCCCCCATCTGAGTGAACGGGGTTACTGGGAGGCCGTAGAACACCCGGAGCTGGGCCAGTCCATCACCTACCCCGGCGCGCCCATCAAAGTACCAGATGCCCCCTGGAGAATCAGTCGCCGTACCCCACTTATCGGAGAGCACAACCAGGAGGTATTCGTCGGGGAACTGGGACTTTCCCTCGAACAGATGGGCATTCTGAAGGCAAACGGGGTCATATGATTCTCTTACCAACCGGAATCAGAGATGGAGGGCGAGATGACAAAGCAGGTTTTTGAGGGACTACACGTTGCCGATTTCACCTGGGCGGGCGTCGGGCCGCAAGTGGGCCGTGAGCTGGCAGAACATGGAGCGACGGTGATTCGCGTTGAGACTCACCGCCGTTTGGACCTCATGAGGTCAGCACCTCCCTTCAAGGATAATATCCCCGGCTTCAACCGCAGTGCCTATTTTGCGGAGTACAATGCCAACAAATACGGAATCAGCCTGAACCTGGTCAATCCGGGGGCACGCGAAGTGGTGAGGAGACTGATAAGCTGGGCCGACGTCATGGGCGAGAGCATGGCTCCTGGCGCCATGGCCAAGCTGGGCCTGGACTATGAAAGCTGTCGGAAGATCAACCCTCGGATCATCTACTTCAGCACTTGCATGCTCGGACAGTACGGGCCGCATCGTGCCTTTTCGGGGGTTGGCACCCACATCAATGCCATCGGTGGATTCTGCGCTATCACGGGTTGGCCGGATAGCCCGCCCACTTATGTCCAGACCGCCTATTCCGACTTCATTTCGCCGTGGTACATATTGATTGCTGTCATGGGGGCACTTCTCCGACGTCGGAAGACAGGGCTCGGGATGTATATGGAACAGGCGCAGCTAGAGGCGGCT
>JBGOXA010000180.1:0-4421 GCA_041478915.1 Dehalococcoidia bacterium | reverse complement strand
TCAGTATGTTCTTTGTCTTCCTTTTCGATTAAACCAGTTATCTCTTCCATGGAGAGGCTCTATACCTCTCTTATCTGAAAGAGGAAGAGCCTCAACAACATCAATCACCCGGTTCCCCAGCCCTTTACCTTTGAGGCTGGTAATTGCGGCTTCGCCTTCGGATTTTGAGGCCATTCCAACAAATCCATATCCCCTGGTCTGGCCACTACCAATATACTTGTCGTTCATAATGACCACGGATACCACTTCTCCGAAAGCCATGAATTCTCGTCGCAGTTCTTCCTCAGTAACGTCAGGAGATAAGTTGCCCACATAGATATTCATATTAGCTACCCTTCTTTGGAAGTGGGCTAGGCTTGGCCCAACGTTTGTCATTAACGTCTAGACTAATGGCTCTTCGAAGCTATAAATATATCTTCTGTGTATTAAGTAGACTTACATGAGGAAGGGAGTTTTAGTATCTTCCACGCCTTTCTCTGTCAGATCCACCGCTTTTCCTGCCCCCATAAGAGCCACCTCTATCATCAGAGCTAGGAGGTTTCGCCGGATTAACAGTTAGCGTCCGGTCCTTTAGAGCCTTCCCGTTGAGAGCACTGATTGCTGCTTGACCTTCTGATACTGATGGCATTTCAACAAACCCAAATCCCTTGGACTGCCCGCTAGACCTGTCTTTGATAATGCTTACCGAGGCCACCTGTCCCAATGGCATGAATAACTGCCGTAATTCTTCTTCAGTGACATCATAAGATAGGTTACCCACATATATCTTCATACTAATGCTCCTTTGCTCCTTTCATAGGTTATGGCTGTTTCTAATCAGTTGCTTGCCAGCTGTTTTCGCCTTCTTCTTGCGCTCCTTCTTGCTTTGAGCCGTGCCGCCTCTCCCTTAGACAGAAAATAGCGACGAGCCTTTAGCTCGCGCATGATTCCACTCATCTGTACCGTCCTTTGAAAGCGCCGCAACAGAGAATCCGATGTTTCGCCCTCACGCAAGCATACTTCTAATGACATAACACCTCAAACGTTCTAGAAACATACACAGGCGGGGAATACCCCACCCATGTATGCTCTCAAGGTCAAACCAGCGCTATCTGTTGATTCTGACTTTACGGTAGCAATCGCTACAGTACACCGGTTTGTCACCGCGGGGTTCAAAGGGTAACTGGGTATCTTTGCCACACTCGGCGCATACTGCCGGGAACATCTGTCGCTGGGTTCTGTAACCAGGGCCATCATTCCCATAACGCTCCGTTTTCCTTGCCTGGCGACAAGAGGGACAACGCTTGGGCTCATTGGTGTAGCCTCTGGATTGGAAAAACTCTTGCTCTTCAGCGCTGAAGGTAAAAGTAGCCCCGCAATCAGAACACTGGATCGACTTATCCTGAAAACTCATTGGATGACCTCCTCTCTTCAAAATTTCAGTTAGAGCTCGGGTCACCCAATACTTGATAAAATCTGAGGGAATTTAGAGAAGTATATGATAACCTAAACTTAAACCGTTGCGGCCATTATACTACTATGGCGGACTCCTTTGCAACTGCTAACATAATCACGAGTGGTTACTTGACACCCTTTCTACAGACACTCACTCTATAAGATACGATCTGACCATAGCTACACATCATGTCGCTATGACAGAACCAGGATGCAACGGCTTGCTCAATGGAGTTGAAAGAAGCTGAGTTTATCTAGCCGTTCGAAATTGTGCCAGGAATCAATCCAGCGGATGGTGCCAGAACGGGAGCGCATAGCTAGAGACTGTGTTTGTGCTCCGCCGCTAGAATAACGTACTCCCTTCAATAATTCGCTGCTACTAACCCCGGTGGCAGCAAAGAATACATCCTCACTATTTACCAGGTCCTCCGTTCTATAGACTTTATTAAGATCAACCCCATCGGCTATGGCTGCTTTTCTTTCTTTTTCATCACGAGGCCAGGCCTTACATTGAATACCGCCCCCAATACAATGTATGGCCGCCGCGGAGAGGACTCCCTCAGGCGTGCCCCCGATGCCCATGAGCACATCAACCCCTGTGTCAGGCAGGGCGGCCTGTATACTTGCTGCGACATCACCATCGGAAATCAATTTGACCCGGGCGCCAGCACTCCTAATCTCTGACAGTAACTGTTCGTGGCGCGGTCTGTCAAAAACTACCACCGTAAGTTCTGATACCTTTCTTTTCTTGACTTTGGCGATGTTCTTCAAGTTTTCCGCCACCGATGCATCAATATCTACAAAGTCCTTTGCCTCACGTCCGGTGACAATCTTATTCATATACACTAATTGCCTTGGGCAGTTCATCGTCCCCCTAGCCGAGAGCGCCACGGCAGAGATAGCTCCGGGAAGACCCTTTGCAACCAGAGTGGTGCCATCAATCGGATCAACAGCAATGTCAACGTGCAAATCCGAGCCATCACCTATACGCTCTCCAATATATAACATAGGAGCCTGGTCTTTCTCTCCCTCTCCAATGACCACGATTCCATCCATCCGGATGTAGCCCAAGACGTACCGCATAGCGGCCACCGCTGCCTTGTCCACCAGGTTTTTGTCGCCTATACCGAAAAAACGGGCCGCAGCCATGGCCGCCGCTTCGGTAACACGCACTAGCTCCATAGCTATATTGCGTTCAATAGGGCGGCGAGAATGTGTAACTTCCATAAGTAACCGTCCACTATAAGGGAATAATGAAGAACCCAACAACCGTCTTGCTGCCATGATAATTCAAATACACGGCGGGGTCAACAAATCATCAGCTCACTAGCAAAATGCACAACATAGCGAAATATGTTGTTGTAAAGTTGCTAGCTGGGCTAGGCATTCCAAGCGCGCCAACGGGTTCGGTGGCTCTGGGGGAATGCACCTGGTTAACCTCCAACCCCCCGAAATGCCCTATTCTAGCCTCTAAAAACAGCCCCAAAATGAGCGCTCTCCTTTCATGTTTTGCTTTTCTGTCCTCTTTAGAGGGTGCCATATGTATGCGCCAGGAGAAGCCAAAGCCCGCCAGTTACTATCCTCACGTAAAACAAGCCCCTCGATAATCCCCGTGGTGACCTATCCGTGAGCATACTGTTCGCCATCAGAACAGAGATAGGCAAGTTGCTCCTCCGTATTGAGAGATTTCTTCTCCTCCTTGTACCATCAGCAGAATCACACGGCGCACTTTTGAACGCGATGAAGTACCATCTGAACGAAGATTTGAACGGTAGGTGAACGACTATTTGAACCATGAATGACCAATTTGAACCTCTGTCAGGATGGTGTTTTGGAAGAGGTTAGCTCGGCGGCTAGCTTCGGGGCTCCCATAGGCCCCAGACGCCGAGTCGATTGCCACCCCTGATAAATCGCTCTGCTGTTTGCGGTCAAGAAGCACCAAGGGTAGCAAAGGAAAGGATATAGCACATAGACAGACAGGGATTTGTAGCCAACGCCTTCACCTCAGTTTGATCTCAAGCACTTCGTCGATAGGTGAAGCCAACAATTAATCTAATTGTCGAGTGCTGGGCCCGGGTCAATAGACCAATGCGAAGGTTTTCTCAAAAGTTCTTGCTTTTATCATTAAATGGCTCACTCCTGAATTCCTCTTTCTATTCGTTGGCGATCACATTTTGGCTACATCCTTTCTTGGTCTGCCTCTGGGTCTTTTGGGCAGTTCTGCGGCTGATGGCGCGCTAGTACTCTTGGGTGCGATTAAACTTCTTAGGTAGGTGTTCTCGTAGCGGAACTCATGTTCAGCGCCGCACTTTTTGCACCTGCCATGGAAAAAACCATTGACAGCCAGCATCTCAATAAGCCAATAGTGGACGCAACTACTCCCAGCCATCACTACGAATAGATATTGCTATTGCGGGTCAGGGGACACTCCGTCCCCGCACGATCTGGACTGGCGAGGGAGCAACCACTTCCTCCGAGTCCCGACCAACCATGAGATACGTTTTGGGTAAAGAGAGGACATGCAGAGACACTATGTACGACGTTTTCGACCGCTGCCCCTCCCACCACTGTATGACCTGTCCCTTTTGCGTTGGTGAGGAGAGCTTGCCTCAGTGATGTCCAGCGTGTATCCTGCCAACTGCTTCCTGTTGAGACCTTCGATGGCAGCTTGAGCTTCGGCCACGTCTGTCATCTCGACGAAACCAAAGCCTCTGGATATGCTATTCCTGTCCTTGACGATCCTGACTCCGGCCACTTGCCCGAATGGTTCAAAGGCTTGCCTCAACTCCGCTTCGGTGACTTCACGTGCTAAATTGCCCACATGGATATTCATCTTGCCCTCTTTCCCTAGTGTAGTGTCCTCGTAATAACCATACAATATGTCATTCCGTGCTTGACACGGAATCTACCGTACGTACCTTCTGGATTCCTGCTTTCGCAGGAATGACACGGGTAGCTTTATTGTTAAGTCTTTTCAGAGACACTAC